>NZ_WIXR01000014.1:0-209290 GCF_019425585.1 Burkholderia sp. COPS
CCCCGTTCCCCCGCCTCCGTCGGCCATCACCCCGCGCCGGCCGCCCCCTGTTCATCCCGATCTTTTGCGCGCAAAATGATTTGCGTACAAATTGTTCGCGCGTTCGACGCGCCGCCCGAATGATGGACCGCCCGCCCCCGCTGCCCCAGACGCTCGACGAGCAACTCTGCTTCGCCCTGTACTCGACTTCGCACGCGATGACGAAGGCGTACAAGCCGCTGCTCGACAAACTGTCGCTGACCTATCCCCAATATCTCGCGATGCTCGTGCTGTGGGAGCGCGACGACATCGCCGTGAAGGACATCGCCGCGCGGCTGGACCTCGACCCGGCCACGGTCACGCCGCTGCTGAAACGGCTGGAGGCGCTCGGCTACGTCGAGCGCGTGCGCAGCGCGGCCGACGAACGCGTCGTGAACGTGCGCGTGACACAGGAAGGCCGCGCACTGAAGGAGCGCGCGCGCTCGGTACCCGCCGATCTGTTCTGCGCGATGCAGCAGTCGCCCGAGTTCCTTGTCAGGCTGCGCGCCGATCTCCACCAGTTGCGCGACGCGCTGTCGGCCGCCAACGAACGCTGACGGCCAAGCATCGGCAAACCGGCCCGGCACTGCCGGGCCTTTTCTTCAAAATTTCATTTGCACACTAATGATTTGTGTTCTATATTTTACTCGTGGCCGGCGACACCCCGTTCGACCGGGCCGCTTTTCCTCCCCTTTCCCGACAGGAGCTGCACGATGAACATTCTGTACAAGACCAGCGCCACGAGCACGGGCGGCCGCGACGGCCGCGCGGTATCCGCCGACAACAAGCTGGAAGTGAAGCTGGCCGCGCCGCGCGAACTCGGCGGCACGGGCGCGGAAGGCACGAATCCGGAGCAGCTGTTTGCCGCAGGTTACTCGGCCTGTTTCCTGAGCGCGATGAAATTCGTCGCCGGCCAGGACAAGAAGGCGCTGCCGGCGGACACGCAGGTCACGGCGGAAGTGGGCATCGGGCCGAACGACGCAGGCGGCTTCGGGCTCGACATCGAGCTGCGCGTGTCGCTGCCGGGGCTCGACAAGGCCGACGCGCAAGCGCTGGTCGAGAAGGCGCACCACGTGTGCCCGTATTCGAACGCGACGCGCAACAACGTACCGGTGCGCCTGACGGTCGTCTGACGCGACGCGACACCACGCATGCAAAAAGGGCGCGTGCGGCATGTAGCCGCACGCGCCCTTTCTGCTGCGTGACTCGCCGGAATGGCGGACCGGCCGGCCCGCCCTGCGCTGCTTAGCGCGCGCCGAACGAATACGGGCGGTTCATCGCCGATTCGCGATCGATCTTGCGCATGCGGAATTCGAGATCGTAGATATCGGTGGCTTCGGACAGGTACGCCTCGGCGCGCTCTTTACGGGCCGTTTCAGCGTTCTTGGTCAGCATCAGGAAGAGGTGGCTCAGCAGGTACATGGTCGATCTCGCAATCCAAGGGTTCTTTGACTAGGGTTTTCCCGAATTATAGGGAAAACCCTAGTCCTTGGCCAGCGTCGATCAGACGATGCGTCGTTCGGTCGCCACAGTGCGCCGCTGTGCCTCGAAAAAGGCCCAGATCATCGCGCTCGCATCGGGGCCGACCGCCGCATGAAACGGCACGGCTTCATCGCCGCCGGCCCACGCATGATCGAGCCCTTTCACATGACAGAGCCGCACGACAGGCTCGCCGTCGCGGCAGACATCGGTGATCTGCGCGCCCGCGGCGCGCGTCTCGACCCGCTCGCCGCCGCGCAGTGCGCCGCGGCTGTCGGCAAGCCCGTTCAAGCGCATGAACTGAACCGTCAGCTGGTCGGCATTCTTCGGGGCGACCACGTGGTCGCCGTCGCCCTGGACGATCAGCGCGGGCATGCCCGGATACGCGGCGGCATCGACCAGGGCATCGACGGCCGCAGCCGGGTTCTGACGCACGCCGCGCCGCATCACGTCCATCGCGGTGATGCCAGAATTCGCCTCGCCGAGCGCGGGGCCCGAGTGCAGCGCCACCGCCGCGAAGCGGTCGGGATGATGCAGTGCAAGAAGCGACGCGAGGCCCGCGCCGGCCGACAGGCCCGCGACATAAACACGCGATGCGTCGAAACCGTGTTCGTCGACGAGCGCGTCGACGAGCGACGCCACCGCGTTCGCCTCGCCGCGGCCCGCGCGGTCGGTATCTTCATACCAGTGCCAGCAGCCATGTGCGTGCGCGCGCAGCGACTGCTCCGGATACAGCACCGCGAAACCATGCTTGTCGGCCAGCAGGTTCATCCGCGTGCCTTGCGCGAATTCGTCGACGGACTGCTGGCAGCCGTGCAGCATCACGACGAGCGGCATCGCGCCGCGCCGGCGGCCGGGCGGCACATAGAGGCCGTAAGCGAGATGCTGGACGAGGCGCCCGAGCGCGGGTGCCATCGGATGCTCGCCACGCGTCCATTCACCTGCCGCCCATGCGGCCGCGCGCGGGCGCACACGCGATTCGCGCGGCGGGGACGGATCGGATACGACGGAAGACGCCGCTGCCTCGAGTGCGTCGCGTGTGATGCGCTGCGCATCGCGCGCCGCGCGTTTGGCGGCCGGAGACAGCATGCGTTTCATGCCGCCCAGCCACACCTTGGTCAGACTTTTGGTCATCGATCGGGCTCGCAGTCAGGAAAAATAGGGGCACCACAGCGGATGCGGCGTTCGACTTTGTGCAATGCACCATAACATTGTTTCCGGGATTTTTCCTGCACGCGGCTATTTCCCGGCCGCGCAAAAAACGGGGCTCGGGCGCACGCGGCGCTATACTGGGGCTTCGCCGCTTGTATCCGTTGTAGTCGTTCTTTCCGGCTCGCGCGTTGATTTAAGCATCTTCCCCGCCTTCGTTCGTCCCCTTCCCGATGTTCGACCTGTCGTCTCACCTGTGGATCATGATCACCGCGTTCGGCGGCGCCGGCCTGACCTTGCCGCTCGCGATCACGATCGCCGTCTGGCTCGCGCTCGGCTACTCGTGGCAGCGCGCGGCCGCGTGGCTCGGCGTGCTCGCGGCCGCGATCGGCGTGGTCGCGCTGACGAAGATCGCGTTCCTCGGCTGGGGCATCGGCATCCGCAAGTGGGATTTCACCGGGTTCAGCGGCCATGCGATGCTGTCGACGTCGGTTTATCCGGTCGCGATTTTCCTGGCGCTGATCCGCACGCGCACACCGGTGCGGCTCGCCGGCATCGCGCTCGGGCTCGCGGCCGGCGTCGCGGTCGGCGTGTCGCGCGTCGCGCTCGACGCGCATTCGCCGTCCGAATCGATCACCGGCTGTATCGTCGGCGCGATCGCCGCGCTCGCGTTCATCGCGGGTTCGTGGCGCGCGGTGCCGCACCGCTGGTCGGTGCCCGCGGTCGTCGCGAGCCTCGCGCTCGTCACCGTGGCGCTGCACGGCATCACGGTGCCGTCGCATCGCTGGGTCACCAAGGTGGCGCTGCAGCTGTCGGGCCACGAGCGCCCGTTCGTCCGCGCGCGCTGGAAGGCCAACCCGAACTACCGCCCCGCATCGCAGCCGTCGTCGCTGCAGCGCACCCAGTCGTCGTCGCAGACGCTCCGCACGTGACCGGCCGCCCGGCCGGCTCTCCTTTTCAGGTCTGACCACTACATGCGCGCCGTCGCATGTGCGGTATGTCGAGCGTTATAACCCGCCCTATATTACGATTACGGTTTCCACCCATTCAAACGAACTCGCCATGCGCTCAACCGTCCGTCCGCTTCGCCGCACCCTGCTTCGCCTGCTGCCGATCGCCACGTTGGCCGCCGGGGTCGCGTTCAGCGCGCCCGCTTCCGCCGCCGGTGAACTCGTCGTGTCGGCCGCCGCCAGCCTGACGAACGCGTTCAAGGCCGTCGGCGATGCGTACGAGAAGCAGCATCCGGATACCAAGGTGCTGTTCAACTTCGGCGCGTCGGACGTCCTGATGCAGCAGATCGCCAAGGGCGCGCCGGCCGACGTGTTCGCATCGGCCGACCAGAAGGCGATGGATCGTGCAGCCGACGAAAAGGTGATCGTACCCGGCACGCGTCGCGATTTCGCGGCGAACTCGCTCGTGCTGATCGTGCCGGCGGACAGCCACGCGGCCGCGCCGACGTCGCTGAACGACCTGACCGCGCCCGGCGTGAAGCGCATCGCGTACGGCGACCCGGCGTCGGTGCCGGTCGGCCGCTACACCGAAGGCGCGCTGCGCGCGGCCGGGGTGTGGGACGCCGTCAGCGCGAAGGGCGTACTGGCCGCCAACGTGCGCCAGAGCCTCGATTACGTCGCACGCGGCGAAGTCGACGCAGGCTTCGTGTTCGGCACCGACGCGGCGATCATGCCGGGCCGCGTGAAGATCGCCCTGACGGTGCCGACCAAGACCGCCATCACCTACCCGATCGCCGTGGTCAAGGACAGCCGCCACGCCACGCAGGCGCAGTCGTTCATCGACTTCGTCGCGTCGCCGCAAGGCCAGGCCGTGCTGTCGACGTTCGGCTTCAAGCCCGCGGGCAAGTGAGCGTAACGCAATGCAAGACGCCTGGGTCCCGCTGCTGCTGTCGCTGAAGGTTGCCGGCTGGGCGACCGCGCTCGACATCGTGCTCGGCGTCGCGGCCGCGTTCATGCTCGCGCGCTGGCGCTCGCCGCTGCGCGACGTCGTCGATTCCGTGCTGACGCTGCCGCTCGTGCTGCCGCCGACGGTGCTCGGGTATTACCTGCTCGTGCTGCTCGGCCGACGCGGCGTGTTCGGCGCGTGGCTCGACAGGCTCGGCATCGAGCTCGTCTTCACGTGGCAAGGCGCGGTGATCGCATCGATGGTCGTCGCGTTTCCGTTGATCCTGAAATCGGCGCGGGCGGCATTCGAAGGCGTCGATCCGCATCTCGAACGCGCCGCGCGCACGCTCGGGCTCGGCGAAGCGGCGGTGTTCTTCCGCGTGACGCTGCCGCTCGCCACGCGCGGCATTCTCGCGGGCGCGCTGCTCGCGTTCGCGCGCGCGCTCGGCGAATTCGGCGCGACGCTGATGATCGCGGGCAACCTGCCCGGCCGCACGCAGACGCTGTCGGTCGCGATCTACGCGGCCGTGCAGGCAGGCGACGACAGCACGGCCAACTTCCTCGTGCTGGTGACGTCGATCACCTGCGTGCTCGTACTGCTCGCGACCGGCTGGCTCGTGCCGTCGCGTGCCCGGCGGAGCCAGCTGACATGACGCGCCTGCCTCGCCCATCGTCGTGCGTGGCCGGCCGGCTTCTGCGGAGGCCCGCATGAGCCTCGTCGTCGACATCCGCAAGACCTACGCGAATGCCGAGCGCCGCTTCACGCTCGACATGTCGTTCACCGCGACGACGCAGCGCGTCGTGCTGTTCGGGCCGTCCGGCGCGGGCAAGAGCATGACGCTGCAGGCGATCGCCGGCCTGTTGTCGCCCGACGAAGGCACGATCGCGCTGAACGGCGAACCGCTGTTCGACGCCGCGCGCCGCATCGACGTGCCGACCCGTGAGCGCCGCGTCGCGTACCTGTTCCAGGACTACGCGTTGTTTCCGCATCTGAACGTGCGCCAGAACATCGCGTTCGGGCTCACGCCGGGGCTGCGCAACCCGCGCGCGAAAGCAGTGCCGCCGGAAGTCGCGTACTGGCTGCAGGCGTTCGATCTCGAGGCGCTCGCAGGGCAGTATCCGTCGCAGCTGTCCGGCGGGCAGAAACAGCGCGTCGCACTCGCGCGCGCACTGGTCGCGCAGCCGCGAATCCTGCTGCTCGACGAACCGTTCGCGGCACTGGACGGCGCAATGCGCCAGCGCATGCGTCACGAGCTCGCCGAGCTGCAGGCGCGGCTCGATATCCCGATGGTGCTGATCTCGCACGATCCCGACGACGTCGCCGCGTTCGGCGACCAGGTCGTGCAGTTGAGCGAAGGACGCGTGCAGGCGGCGACGCCGCACGCCGAGTGGCCGACGCGCGTCGCCTGAGCGCGCGAGGCCGTGGTCGTGGCCGTCGTGGCAGGCACGTTGGAGCCTGAGAGAAGCCGCCAGCAGCGGCACAAGCGGAAAGCGGAAACGAAGCCGGCGCCGTACCGATACAGCGGCGACGCCGGCTTCGCTCCGTCCGTCACACAACGGTCGAAGCGCGCCGGTGCGCCGCCGCTCAGCCCGTCACCGCAAGAATCACGCTCGACGCCTTGAACAGCGCGATCGCGCGCCGGCCGGCACCGAGCTGCAGCGCATCGACGCTGTCGTTGGTCACGACGGCCGTCAGCGTCCCGCCGCCGTCGAGCGCCAGGGTCACCTCGCTGTTCACCGCGCCCGCTGCGACGGTTTCCACCTGGCCGCGCAGCTGGTTCCGCGCGGACACCTTCAACGCGTGCTCGCCGTCGTCGGCCGCGAGCACGACCCAGGACGCCTTCACGAGCGCGCAGGCATCCACGCCAACCCGCAGGCCGAGCGCATCGGCGCTCTCGTGCGTCAGCACGGCAACGACCGGCTGTCCGCCGGGCAGCGTGAGCGTGACCTCGTCGTTGACGGTGCCGCGCACGATTGCCGCGACCTTGCCGAACAACTGGTTGCGCGCGCTGGTCTTCATCCCGATCCGGCCGATCAGCGCCCAGTCGACGTCGAACCCGGCCACGGCCGCGCTCGCGGCCTCGATGAACCGGCGATGCTCGCGCTCGATCGTGCGGAACGCGGCGATCAGCGACGTCGCGCGCGGCGTCAGCGTCGTGCCGCCGCCGCCCTTGCCGCCCGTCGAACGCGCGACGAGCGGTTCGCCCGCGAGATTGTTCATCGTGTCGACGGCATCCCACGCGGCCTTGTAGCTGAGGCCGACGGCCTTCGCCGCGCGCGTGATCGACCCGGTGTCGCCGATCGCCGCGAGCAGCGCGATGCGCGTGGCGCCGCCGAGCGTCTGCTCGCCGGCGCGCAGCCACAGCTCGCCGCCCAGTTCGAGCGGTTCGGCGGACGGGGAAGAATGCGGTACGTCGGTCATCGGGATACGTGCGGGAATTCGACCGGAACCGGAATCGGGCCGGAATCAGGCGGCCATTATAGTCGGCGCGTGCCGCTCAACCCGGCTTGCCGTCGAGCTTCGGCGGCCGCAGGCTGGCAAGCAGCGTCTCGGCGTCGCGCGCCGCGCGCTGCTCGAGCGCCGCGCCGTAGCCGCGCACGAAACCGAGCTGGTACGGCGGCGCCGCCAGTTTCTCGAGGTGGCGCAGCGCGACTATCGCGTCGTTGGCTTCGCCGAGCACGCTCTGCACGCGCGCGAGCGTCTTGACCGTCTCCGTGCGCGTGCGGCGCGACGCCAGCGACGCGAAGAACTCGAGCGCATAACGCAACCGCTTCGCATCGATCCGCACCCGATGGCGCGCAGCCGTATCGAGCGACGTGAGCGATGGCGACGCGTACAGATGGCCGAACAGCCGCCGCACGCGCTTCGTCGCGTGGCGCCGCAGCGAGGGGGCGTCGTCTTCGGCGTGCGGCAGCGCAAGCGAGCCCAGCCATTCGAGCCAGCCGAGCGTCAGCCGCGCGTAGCGGGCCGAATGCAGCGCCTGCCGCAGCTCGCCCCGTGCCGCGACACACTGCGCGCGCGCGGCGTCGAGCGTGCCGTTCCATTCGCCGTCGCCGCCGTCGGCTGCGATCAGCGCGGGCAGGCTTTCGGTCGCGAACACGTCCCAGTCGCGCACCGTGCCGAGCAGCGCGGCAAGCCAGTGCATGTCCACGCCGAGCGTGTCCCGCCACTGGCGGTCGGCAAAGCGCGGGAAGAAGCGCATCAACGTACGGAGGCGGCGCAGCGCGACCCGCATCTGGTGCACGAATTCGGGATCGTCGTACTCGAGCACGCCGCCCTCGTTGCCCAGCCATTGCGCGGTGATGTCGCCTGACAACGCGAACAGCGCGGCGCGCTGCGTGCGCACGCCGGTCAGTTCGACGGGCTGCGCCTTGACGGGCCCGCTGGCGGCCGGCTCGGCCGCACATGCGCGATCGATCACGCTCGTCAGCTGGACGAATGCGGGCCACGCGCCGCTCAGTTCGCGCGCCGCGGCAAACAACGCGTGCAGCGCGGCCGTGCGCGCGGCCAGGGTTTCCCAGTCCGGCGCGGCAAGACGCAGTTCGACGTAGCGGCGCGGCGGCTCGTCGCCGCGATGCAACGTGACGTCGTCGAGCGTCATCTCGACCACGACGCCGCTGTCGTCGGCCCACCGCCCGCGCCGCCGCTCGCTGACGAGGCGCAACGCCGACGATTCCGGCTCCATGCCGGCCTCCGGGCGCCCGGTCGTATCCGGTGCGACGCCGTCGACTTCGCCCGTCGCGGCGCCTGCCGCCTCGGGTACGGGCAACGGCATCGCGACGACGATGCCCGCATGCTCCGCGTCGAACAGTTCGCGCGCCGTGACCCCTGGCGCAAACACCTTCGTGCGCGACGCAACGACCCGCCTGCCATGCGCATTCGACTCGACCCACGTCCACCAGCTTGCGCCGGGGCTCGGCTCGGCCTCCTCGATCTGGCACGGCTCGATCGTCACGCGCTCATGGCCGCGACGCATCCGGACCTGCGGGCAGATCCGCCACGCGCGCACGAGTTCGGCGCCGAAATCACGCTGCGCGCCACGGGCGCGACCTGCGGCCTTGGCCGGCCACCCTTCCAGCGACAGCGACAACACGATTTCCAGCACACGCGACATGGAGGCTCCTGCACATGAAGAAGCGCCGGCGGTCTTCCGATCGCGCCGGCGTCGTCCGTGAAGCTGCTTCCATAGTACACGCCGCAAAAACGCGCGGGCAACGATCTGGCCCTGTCGCCCTGTCGCAGGTCAAACGGCGTACTGCGCGAGGCCGTTGCCGAACGACCAGTTCTCCTTCAGCACCTCGACGAGACTGATGAATACGTCCTGCTGCCGCACGCCGGGCTGCTGCGCGAGGTTGTCCGCGATCGCCCGGTACAGCGCGCGCTTCTGCTCGAGCGTGCGCGTGTTGTTCGCGGTGATCTGGATCATCACGAGATCGTCGCTGCGTTCGATGTCGAGGTAGTGGCGGCCGTACACGAAGTTCTCGGCCGCATGCTCGGTGACGACCATGAAGATGTCGTCCTCGGGCACGTTGAACGTGTGCATCAGCGCGCGATGCACGCCGTCGACGAGCGCCGCGCGGTACGCGGCCGGTTTGCCTTCGCGGACTGCGATACGGGTGAATGGCATGGTCCTGCTCCTGTCTGTGAAGTTGATGTTGATGTTGACGTTGACGTTGACGTCGACGTCGACGAACGGAAACACAGCGTCAGGTTAGGTGCACCGAACTATAATGAACAGTCATTGATTAATATTTCATCCATTTACATCGAAAATGAAAGTCCTCGACCTCGATGCCGTACGCGCGTTCGTGCTGGTCGCCGATCTCGCCAGCTTCACGCGCGCCGCCGATGCGCTCGGCACCACGCAGTCGGCCGTGAGCCTGAAGCTGAAACGGCTGGAAGCGCACCTCGGCAAGCCGCTGCTCGCGCGCACGCCGCGTGTGGTCAAGCTGGCCGCCGACGGCGAGAATTTCCTGCCGGCCGCCCGCGCGCTGCTCGACGCGCACGACCACGCGCTCGGCGCGATATCGGCCGGCACGCACCGGCTCGCGCTCGGCGTCAGCGAGCATGTCGCCGTGCCCGACCTGCCGGCCGTGCTCACGAGCCTGCATCGACAGGACCCGGGGCTGTCGCTCGAAATGCATCTCGGAACGTCGACGAACCTGCTCGCGCAATACGACGAACGCCGGTTCGACGCGGTGATCGTGCGGCACGAGCCGGGCGAAGACCCGCCGCGCGAAGACGGCACCTTGCTGTTTTCCGAGCCGCTGGCCTGGCTCGCCGCGCCGGACTGGGCACCGCGTGCGGGCGAGCCGCTGCCGCTCGCGGTGCTGGCCGGCCCGTGCGGCGTGCGTGCGGCCGCGCTGCGCGCCCTTGATCACGCGGGGCGGCCGTGGCGAGAACGCTTTACGGGAGGCGGTGTCGCGGCGGTCACGGCCGCCGCTGCCGCGGGGCTTGCCGTCTGCCCGCTCGCACGGCGTGTCGCGCCGCGCACGCTGGTCGACGTCGGCGCGAAATTCGGGCTGCCGCCGCTGCCGCTGTCGCAGGTCGTGCTGTACTCGCGCGTGCGCGACCCACGCGCCGCCGCCGCGCTGCGCAGGTTTGCCGACAGCCTTGCAATCTCGGCGTAAACTGACGGGTTTCGCCGCCCGCAATCTCCAGAAGAATTCCAATGAAGCCCGAAGCCCGCAAGCACCTCCGTGCCAACCTGCTGATGCTCGCCGCCGCCGCGATCTGGGGTTCGGCTTTCGTCGCGCAACGCCTGAGCCTCGACGTGATCGGACCGTTCCTGTTCACGGGGCTGCGCTTCCTGCTCGGCGCGCTGGTGCTGGTGCCGCTGCTGACGCTGAACACGGCGTCGCGCGCGCAGCTCGCGGCGATCCGCCGTGCGCCGGCGCTGCTGCTGCCCGGCCTCGCGCTCGGCGGGCTGCTGGCGGTATCGATATCGCTGCAGCAGATCGGCCTGCAGTACACGCGCATCGCCAACGCGGGCTTCATCAGCTCGCTGTACGTCGTGATCGTGCCGCTGATGGGTGTGTTCGCCCGTCACCGGATCGGCACGGGCACGTGGTTCGGCGCGCTGCTCGCGGCGATCGGCCTGTATTTCCTCAGTATCGACGAGCACTTCTCGGTGCTGTACGGCGACTGGTTCCAGCTCGCCGGCGCCGTGATCATCGCCGCGCACGTGATGGCCGTCGGCCATTTCGCCCGGCGCCACGACCCGCTCGTGCTCGCGTTCCTGCAATTCCTCGTGTGCGGCGTGGCGTGTCTCGCGGTCGGCCTCGCCGTCGAGCCGGTCAGCGGCGCCATGCTGCGCGGCGCACTGCCGACGCTGCTGTACGGCGGCCTGTTGTCGGTGGGCGTCGGCTATACGCTGCAGGTCGTCGCGCAACGCGACGCCGCGCCCGCGCACGCTGCCGTGATCTTCAGCATGGAAGGCGTGTTCGCGGCGCTCGCCGGCTGGGCCGCGCTCGGCGAAACGCTGACCCTGCGCGCGCTCGTCGGCTGCGCGCTGATGCTGGCCGGCCTGCTCGCGTGCCAGTTGCTGCCGAACGGCGACGCCCGGAAAAAGGACGAGGACGCACTGCCGGCGTGACACGCACCGTCCCTATAATGGCGGTTCGCGTGACAACCACGCCAACCGCTTCCGACAGGCCCGCTCCGTGACGTCCACTTCCGTCGATCCCGCCGCCGACCTGCTGCGCGAACGCGCAGCGCACTACGCCACCCAGGCGGCGCTGTTCCTGCGCGACCAGGCGCTCTCCACCGCGTCGCACGACCTGCGCAGCCCGCTGAATGCCATGCATAGCTGGGCATACGTGCTCGAGCGCCAGCTCGCCAACGCCGATCCGAACCTGCAGCGCGCGCTCGCGGGCATCCGCACCGGGATCGACCAGCAGGTCGCGCTGATCGACGACGTGCTCGATGCGCCGCGCGCGGAAACGCGCACGCTCGCACTCGCGCCGCAGCCGTTCGCGCTGCGCGCGCTGCTCGACGACACGCTCGCGCTCGTCCGTTTCGCGCTCGCCGACGCACGACAGGTCACGCTCGACGCGACGCTGCCGGACGGCGAACCGTCGCTGACTGCCGACCGTGAACGCATCGCGCAGGCGCTCTGGACGATGCTGACGGTCGCGGTCGAAGCCAGCGCCGCCGGCGGCCGCGTGACGTTCGCGTGCGCGCGCGACGGCGTGCAGTTCACCGCGCGCGCCACATGCACCGTCAACGCCGACACGCTCGCCGATCCCGCGCAGCCGCACGCGTTCGAATCGTTCGCACGACGCGAGCTGCTGCGCGAGCGCGACGCGAAGCGGGTCGCGTGGGCGCTTGCGCTCTGCCAGCGCGTCGCGCTCGCACACGGCGGCACGTTCTCGCACGACGCGTTCGCCGATGGCGCAACCGCCACCGTCACGTTCTCCGTCCCCGGCGAGGCGCCGGTGTAAGCCAGCGGCCGCCCAATACATTACGAATTCCTTTCTGGCTCTATACTGACGGGCCTGTCATAACCGGAGTGATTCTTTGTTACAGATCTTCGCGCTCATCGGCGCGTTGTTCCTGGTGGCCCTGAACGGGTTCTTCGTCGCGGCCGAATTCGGCCTGGTCAAACTGCGTGCCACGCGCGTCAAGACACTGGCCCGCAAGCACGGCCTGCGCGGCCGCATCCTCGGCATCGTGCACGGCCGGCTCGACGCGTATCTTTCCGCGTGCCAGCTCGGCATCACGCTCGCGTCGCTCGGCCTCGGCTGGGTCGGCGAACCGGCGTTCGCGCAACTGCTCACCCCGCTGCTCGACCTGATCGGCGTGCAGTCGGAGCGCGTCGTGCACCTGATCTCGCTGGTGTTCGCGTTCTCGCTGATCTCGTTCCTGCACATCGTCGTCGGCGAACTGGCGCCGAAGTCGATGGCGATCCGCCAGTCGGAGAAGGTCGGCCTGTGGGTCGCGCTGCCGCTCTACGCGTTCTACTGGGCGATGTACCCGGCAATCTGGGTGCTCAACAACAGCGCCAACGCGGTGCTGCGGCTCGCCGGGCTGTCGGCCGACCATGGCGGCGACGCGCACTACTCGACCGACGAATTGAAGCTGATCCTGCGCAGCCGCCGCAGCACGGCCGGCAACTCCGCGCAGCCGGCGCGCGGCACGTACAGCAACGACGAGTGGAACACGCTCGCGCATTCGCTCGATTTTTCGTCGATGACCGTGTCGGACCTGATGCGGCCGGCCCATGAAATGATCGGCCTGCGCCGCGACCTGCCGCTGCCCGACAACATGGAGATCGTCGCGCGGCACCGCTTCAGCCGCTATCCGCTGTTCGAGGATGCGTCGCGTGAACAGGTGAGCGGGCTGATCCACCTGAAGGACCTGCTGCTCGCGCGTCACGCGGGCGCCGCGCTCGAAGACCTGTCCGACTACGTGCGCCCCGTGCAGTACGTGAAACCCGACACGCCGGCCCTCGACCTGTTCCGCCGTTTCCGCAAGGGCGCACCGCACTTCGCGCTGGTCGGCAACAAGGGCGAGAAGCCGATCGGCTTCCTGACGCTCGACAACCTGCTCGGCGCGCTGGTCGGCCAGATCCACGACGAGTTCCGCCAGGGCGACGCCGACTGGAGCCGCCTCGACGACGGCACGCTGATGGGCAAGGGCAGCCTGCCCGTCGTGTCGCTCGAACAGGCGCTCGGCATCGATATCGACGAAGGCCGCGCGGAATCGGTCGGCGGCCTGGTGATCCAGGCGCTCAGCGACCTGCCGACCGAAGGGCAGCGCGTGTCGTTCGACCGCTTCGACGTCGTCGTGAAGAAGATGAACGGGCCGCGCATCGTGCTCGTGCGCGTCTACCCGAAGATCGCGAAAGAGGCCGACGAATGACGGCCGCGCGTGGTTGCTGCCGCCGCACGCGATGAACGCGACGCTGCCGCGCTGCTGCGTGATCACGCCCGAGCCGGCGTCCGCGTCGGCCGCCGATTGCGCGGCGTTTCTCGACCGGCTGTCGGCCGTGCTCGCGCGCGGCGAGACGCTCGTGCAACTGCGCGTGAAATCGCTCGACGCAGCCGCGTTCGCGCGGCTCGCCGCCGCGGCGCTCGCGCGCTGCGGCGCGGCAAGCGCACACCTGATGCTGAACGGCCCGATCGATGCGGCCGGCGTGATGCGGCTCGACGGCGCCGGCTGGCATCTCGACGGCCGCGCGTTGCGCGCCGCCGCGCAGCGGCCGTTGCCGGCCGGAAGATGGGTGTCCGCGGCCTGCCACACGCGCGACGACCTGCTGCTGGCCGCGCGCGCCGGCGCCGATTTCGTCACGCTGTCGCCCGTATTGCCGACGCTCAGCCATCCCGGTGCGCCGACGCTCGGCTGGACGCAGTTCGGCACGCTGGCCGCCGAGGCCGCGATGCCCGTCTTCGCGCTCGGCGGCATGAAACGGTCCCACCTCGACGACGCACGCCGCCACGGCGCACACGGCATCGCGGGCATTCGCGGGTTCTGGTAGTCCGGGGATTTCCGGCGACGCAACCGGGCGCAGAGGCGCCCGGCCGTTCGGACATTACCGCCTCACGTCGTCATGCGTTCAGGTTCGGGCGCACTCCGCGCCACGCGCCGTCGTCGATGCGACGTGCATCGTGCGTGAGCGCATACCGGTTGACGTCACCCGTCAGCCACGCGACGAGCGAGTACGGCGGCAACTCCCCTTCATCGACCCGGTCGCGCGCACGCGCCGGCGTCTCGAACACGACCCGCCCTCTCGGCGCATCGAACGGCACCGCCTCGGGCGACAGGTTCAGCGCGATCGTCAGCGTCTCGTCGTCGGCGAGCCGCCATGACGCAAGCAGCGCGTCGGCATCGCCGTCGCCGTCCGACTTCAGCGCACGCGCATCCTGCGGCCGGCAATCGGACAACCTCGGCGCGATCAGCTTCGCGCGCACCGCCAGCGCCGACTGCACGAAATGCGCGCGATCGGCGTCGCGCGCGGTTTCGTCGAAGATCAACGGGATCTGCGGCGTGAGCAGCGACAGCGCAAGCGCGGCCAGACCGGCCTCCTGCCCGTGGTCGCCCTGCCCGCTGTCACGCCACGCGCCATCGGACAGCACCAGCGACGTCAACGACAGCCCGCTGTCGGCAGCCATGCCCTCGCCCGACCCGGCCGGCTGGAATGCGGCCCCGGCCGCGGTCAGCGCGCGGGCGAGCGTGTGGATCGACTGGTGCGCGGAAATGCCTTCATGAGCCGACGTGTCGCGGCCCGTCAGCCGGTGCAGCGCGCGTTCGCCGCACCCGTTCCACTGCGCATCGAAATGGGTATCGGCAAGATGCGCGGGATGCCGCTCGCTGCCGAGTACGAGGTGGATGAGCCGGTCGGCCGGCACCGCCGCGCGCACGCGGTCCGCGATCTCGCGCAGCCACGACACGCCGATCCGGTCGGCTTCGCGCAGGCGCAGCCCGTCGCAACGGTACTCGTCGATCCAGTACAGCGCGTTGTCGCAGAAGAAATCGCAGACTTCCGGATGATCGAGCGCGAGCGGCGACGCCTGCAGCGGATCGTCGCGCGTATGGAAGAACGGCGCCGCGTAGTGGCGCAGCGCGTCGGTACCGCTGCCGAAGCGCGCGTAGTCGAGTTCCAGCAGCACCGCGAGGCCGTAGCCGTGCGCATCGTCGATCAGCGCCTTCAGCGCGTCGGGGCCGCCTTCGGCCGCGAGCGGCGCGAACGGCAGGCTGTCGTGCGGCGACGCGAGCAGCTCCAGCGCGGTCACGCCGAGGCGCGCGAGTTGCGGCAGGCGCCGGCGCACGCCGCCGAAGCCGCCCACCGCGTGCGGGCGAATCGCATAGAGCGAGATGTCTTCCCATGCGCGCCCGCGCCAGAACGTGTTGCGCCACGTGAACGCGCGCGGATCGACGACCTCGCTCGGGCCGTCGAGCCCCTCGGGTTGCGAGCGCGACGCGGGATCGGGAATCGATACCGTATCGTCGAGGCGATAGCGGTAAAGCGCCCCCGCGCCGCAATCGGCAAAGACTTCGAACCAGTTCGTGCCGGCAGCCGTCATCGGAACGAGCAACGGGCCGAAACCGGTATCGAGTTCGAGCTGGACCTGCGTGCTGCCCGGTGCCCACACGCGAAAATGCGTGCGCGGCGTCGCGCAGAGCGCGCCACAGGGCTGTGCGCCGAACGGCAGGCAGTGAATGTAGTGCTGCGCATACGGGTCGTGCGGACAATCGGACATCATGCGCTCCTCGTGCGTACCGAGCGGCATGGCCGCGCCAGCGGCGCGGCACATCGGGGCCCGGCATGCGACGGCCAGGCGGGGGGAGAAACGAGTATGCGCCGGATTCGCCATCGCGATGCAAGGTCCCCGGACATTATTAAATGCGAATCGACCCCTGGAAAACCCGCGGTCCGGCAAGCGCCGGCGAGGCGGGTAGCCCGCATACCGGAATGCCTGCTCGCCTTGTTGCACCGGCCGTGCACGCTTACGCTCTGCGCGATGCGCGTGGACATACCGTCCGCGCCCGACCCGAGGAACCCGCCATGTCGCTTCCCGCCAGTGCCGCCAAATTCGATCCGGCACGCGCACACGAATACGCCGAGCAATCCCGCATCGCACTCGCCGGCTACGATGCCTGCCACGAACTCACCGCGTGCATGCTCGCATCCACAATCGCTGCACCCGACGCGCGGATCCTCGTCGCGGGCGCGGGCGGCACGGGGCAGGAAATCTGCGTGGCGGCCGCGCTCGAGCCGGGCTGGCGGTTCACGGCCGTCGACCCGTCCGGGCCGATGCTCGCGCTCGCGCGCTCGAACGTCGAGGCCACGGGCTGCGGCGCGCGCACGGCGTTCGTCGAGGACGGTGTCGATGCGTTGCCCGACACACCCGCGTTCGACGGCGCGACGCTGATCGGCGTGCTGCATCACGTCCCGGGCGACGAAGCGAAGGCGGCGCTGCTGCAGGCGATCGCGCGGCGCCTGAAACCCGGCGCGCCGCTCGTGCTCGCCGGCAATCATCGCCGCTACGCGGACCACCCTCGCCTGCTCGACGCATGGCAGCAACGCTGGCGCATGAAAGGCGCGACGCCCGACGCGGTGCGCGCGCAACTCGCGAAGATCCTGCAGGGCGCCGATCCGCCCGCGTCCGAGGAAGCCGTGTTCGCCCTGCTGCGCGACGCGGGCTTCGATGCGCCGCTGCGCTTTTTCGCGAGCCTGTTCTGGGGCGCGTGGATCGCCGTCCGGCGCGCGTGATGGATCGGCGCGGTCGGCCAGACGCGGTCGGCTAGAAGCGTCGCGCCACGTCGCGCGACGCGTTTCGCTGGTGCGCCACCCGCGCTGGGTATGATGTCGTTCCCGCCCCCACTTCCGGCGTCGACATGCTCACCGTCCATCACCTGAACAACTCGCGTTCGCAGCGCGTGCTCTGGCTGCTCGAAGAACTGGATGTGCCGTACGAGATCGTGCGCTACGCGCGCGACCCGAAGACGATGCTCGCACCGCCCGAGTTGCGCGCGATCCATCCGCTCGGCAAGTCGCCGGTCGTGACCGACGAGGGCCGCGCGTACGCCGAATCGGGCGCGATCATCGAATACCTGGTCGAACGCTACGGCAACGGGCGCCTGGCGCCGCCGCCCGGCACGCCCGAGCGGCACGACTACACGTACTGGCTGCACTACGCGGAAGGATCGGCGATGCCGCCGCTGCTGCTCAAGCTCGTCGCGCTGCGGATCGCGCACGCACCGATGCCGTTCTTCGCGCGGCCGATCGCGCGCAAGATCGCCGACACGCTGCAGTCGGGCTTCGTCGATCCGCAGATCGCGCTGCATCTCGGCCATGTCGACCGTGCGCTGCAGCGCACCGGCTGGTTCGTCGGCGACAGCTTCAGCGCGGCCGACATCCAGATGAGCTTTCCGCTCGAGGCCGCGACCGCGCGCGGCGGCGACGGCCGGTTTCCCGCGATCGCGCGCTTTCTCGACGCGATCCACACACGGCCGGCCTACCGGCGCGCGCTGGAACGCGGCGGCCCGTACGAGCTTCTCAAATGACGCGGCGCACGACCGCGGCCCGCGTCAGCTCAGCAGGCCGGCTGCCACGTTGATCGACAGCCCGAGCACGGCCATGTTGAAGTAGAACGACAGGATCGACTGCGCGAGCACCGAGCGCCGCGCGGAGCGGTTCGCCAGCGACACGTCGGCCGTCTGCGACGCGACCGCGAGCGTGAACGCGAAATACAGGAAATCCCAGTAGTCGGGTTCCGGATTGCGGTCGGGAAAGCGCAGCGCGCGGTCGTTGGATGGCGAGCCGTAATAGAGGCGCGCGTAGTGCAGCGTGAAGATCGTCGGGATCAGGAACCACGCGCCGAACAGCGTCGCGCCCGTCACCGCGTAATGGCCGAGCCCCGCGCGAAACCCGACGCCCTTGGCGGTCGCCAGTTCGATCGCGATCGCGGCCACGCTCGCGACCGTCGCGAGGCAGACGACCGTCAGCACGGTCGTCGCGCTTTCATCCTCGCGGATCGCGATTTCACGCACCTTGGAATGGTGCGCGGTGACCATGCGCACCCACATCAGCGCGAGATACAGCCAGATCGCGCAATCCCAGCCGATCAGCGCACGCACGGTCGGACGCAGCGGAAACGGCAGCAGCACCGCGCACAGCACGCCCGCGACGAACGCCGCGACCATGCGCGGCCGGTTGCGTAATACCTGCGGATAAAACGTCATTGTGTGATTCCGAAAGCAGATGGAAAGGGTTCGGCCGACGCGCGGGACACCCCCGCCGCGCCGCACCGGCGGGTAGCGCCCCGATTATCGTCATTCCGTCGTGACGTGGCGATGGGCGCGAGCGCCTAAGATAATGGGATGACTGCCACCGCCCCCCTCTGCCACCATCCCGCGAATACGGCCGGCCGTGACTTCGTCGTCGGCGACCTGCACGGCTGCGTGGATGTGCTGCGCGCGCTGTTGCACGACACCCGCTTCGATCCGGCTCGCGACCGCCTGTTCTCGGTCGGCGACCTCGTCGACCGCGGCCCTGCATCCGAAACCACGCTCGATCTGCTCGACCGCCCGTGGTGCCACGTCGTGCGCGGCAATCACGAGGAGGTGCTGAGCCTCGTGGCGCGCGGCAAGCTGTCGCCCGACGCGTGGCGCGGAATCGGCGGCGACTGGGGCGCCGACCTGCCGGCGGAACGGCTGCACGCGCACGCGGCGCGCGTCGACGCGCTGCCGCTGGTGCGCGTGATCGGCGACGGCCCCGGACGCTTCAACGTGCTGCATGCGGAATTCTTCGGCTCGGACGCCGATCTCGACACGGGCAACTATTCGCACGACGTGCGCGAACGGCTGATCTGGGGCCGCGATCTCGTCCAGGGGCTCGCCGATCCGGCGCGGCAGGCCGGGCTGTCGCTGACCTGCACCGGGCACACGCCGGTGCGCGCACCGCAGCGGATCGGCGCGCAGTGGTTCATCGACACGGGTGCGTTCGCACCGGCCGGGCGGCTCACGCTCGTCGAGCCGCGCACCGGGCGCACCTGGTCGATGACGCAGGCCGAGGCGCGCGAACGCCACGCGGGCGACTGGCCGTTGCCCTGATGCCCTGATGCCCTGATGCCCTGATGCCTGCGAGCGAACGCTAGCCGACCTGGTTCAGTTCGAACACCGCATCGACGGCCGAGCCGTTCCAGTTGTATTCGAGGTAGGCCGCGTGATGGCAATCGCGCAGCAGCGCGGTGCGGAACGCCGCCAGGCACTCGCCGCGCGGGTCGCGCACCGACGGATAGACGATCCCCGCGCCGCCGGCATTGCGCACCGCGCGGCCGAGCGCCTGCCCGGCGCTGTAATCGAGCGGGTGCAGCAACGCCGGATCGCGTTTCGGCCACATGCGCACGTCAGCCACGTCGCCTTGCGCGATCACCGTATAGAGCCGCATCTGCTGGCGCATCGGCGGCTCCTTCGTCGCCGCCAGGAACAGTGCGCTGTGATAACGCGTTTCGGCGATCGCCGTATCGCGCGAGCGCGCGCAGTAGAACACGCCGTAGCTGCCGTCGGAAAAACGGCTGCCCTGCGGATTCAGGTGCGTGAACGCGGCCATGATCGGCCCCCAGCCCTGCCCGTAGCGACGTTCGGCGGGCGGGACGAGGTCGAGCGTGCCGACTTCGTTGCGAATGCGGTCGTTGGTCAGCGATTCGAGCGCGTAAAGCGCGTCGAAATCGTCCGCCGACGCAACGCGGTCGAACAGGTTGATTGCCGGGAAACGGGTGGGGATCACGCGATAGGCAGGCGCCCAGTCGACCGCGGTCGTGGGCCATTGTTGTGCTTGGATCGGCATCGTCACGCCCAGCCACCTCGCATCGCGTCGAGATATTGGCGGACGGCGACCAGATCGCCGACATTGCCGGCGAGCATCCGGTCGAGTGCGCGCTTGCCGCCGAACGGCGCCGCGTCGTTGGGCCGCTTGACCCACGCATCGGCCGCGGCCGGCTGCGGCAGCAGGATCTGCAACGCCTTGTAGATACCGAGCAGCAGCGATAGCCGCTCGAGCGTATCGCGCGGCAGCCGCGCCGATTCCGGCGTGGCCTTCCACTTGAAGAACGTCGAACGGCCGGGTGACCCGAGCAGCACGATCTGTTCGTCGATCGTCAGTTCCCAGTCGCGCGCGATGTTGAAAAACGCACGCAGACCGGCCGCCGACATCTGCGCGACCGAGGCCTGCGGCGGGGAGGAATGCGATTCGTAGGCGGGCTGTGACATGATCGTTAGTCTCGAAACGAATTTACTAACAAGATTAGTCCATTTTCGCATTTTTGCAAGGGTCGGCACCCGGCGACCGATTCACGCATCCGGCAAAACGATATTTTTTGTCCATTCTGGACTCTGATTTTATTTTCTGCGTTAATGGCCGTGCGGACACCGCGCGCAGATGCGGCTCGGGTCCGTGAAACCGTGTCGCACAGAACCGGAAGCACCCCGCCAAGGAACGCACCATGAAGAGACTGATTGCCGCTGTTTCGATCGCCCTGCTCGCGGTATCCGCAGGCCCCGCCGTCGCGAAGGACTGGACCACCATCCGCTTCGGCACCGACGCCAGCTACGCGCCGTTCGAGTCGAAGGCGCCGGACGGCAAGCTCGTCGGCTTCGACATCGACCTCGGCAACGAGATCTGCGCGCGCCTGAAGGCGAAGTGCGTGTGGCTCGAGAACGATTTCGACGGGATGATTCCGGCGCTGAAGGCGAAGAAGTTCGACGCGGTGCTGTCGTCGATGTCGATCACGCCGCAGCGTGCGCAGCAGATCGGCTTCACGACGAAGATCTACAACCAGCCGACGCGGCTCGTCGTGAAGAAGGGCTCGCCGCTGCTGCCGACGGCCGAATCGCTGAAGGGCAAATCGATCGGCGTCGAGCAGGGCACGACGCAGGAAACGTACGCAAAGGCGTACTGGGGCAAGCAAGGCGCGAACGTCGTGTCGTACCAGAACCAGGACGGCGTGTACGCGGACCTGACCTCGGGCCGCCTCGACGCGGCGCTGCAGGATGAAGTACAGGCCGCGATCGGGTTCCTGAAATCGTCGCGCGGCGCGAACTACACGTTCGTCGGCCCGGAGCTCGTCGACGAGAAGGTGCTCGGCATCGGCGCCGGCATCGGGCTGCGCAAGGAAGACACCGACCTGAAGGCGAAGATCGACGGCGCAATCCTCGACATGGTCAAGGACGGCACCTACAAGCGGCTCGCGTCGAAGTACTTCGACTTCGACATCTACGGCGGCTGAAACGGCGTCGCGCGCGTACGGGCGCCACTCCCGTCGCGCGCGTCCGACCGCCCCTCCCCTCACCACCGGACGGCAACGGCATGACGCCGTTTGCCGTCGCATCGAATGCATCATCCGTCGCACGCGCGGCAAGACCCTCGCGCTTCATTCGGATTGCAGATCAATCGTTCGCGGCGACGATGCCCGGCGCGAACGGATATCGTGCGGCTTCGGTCAATAGGCGAAGACCGGGCGTCGAGGTACCGGCGCCCGAGCGCACATGCCCTTGCGAATCGGGTTCGCGTGCAGGAAAGTACCGACCCGGCGTGGATGACCGGCAATCAGCCGGATCCGCCTCGCACCGGGCGCGGAGAGATGGCCTGTCGATGCATGCCGGCCGGCCGAGAGAGCGACATGCGACCGGCGATGCTCAGCATCACTGCGATCGCGGCCTGCCGGCCGCGGCGTGTGGCGATCGTTCATTTTTCTACCCCGTGTCAGTCTGATGGTTGTTCCGGCAACCGGACCAGGCCGGTGCCCCGACGATCAGGCGACGACGCTCCGTGCTCGCCGGAACGCGGCTGTTGCGCCGCGCTCCGCCGCCGCATCCCCGCGGACCGTGTCCTGGCCGGTACTGACAGGGTTCGCTGCCGAACCGGACGGACCGTGCATCGTCGACTTTCGCACGCCCACTTTCGCAAGGAGCGGGCCAGCTTCGCGCGAGCCCGTCCGGACAAGGGGCCGGCCGGGCACCGTGGCGGCCGGGACGAGTGCCGAATGCGGGAAGTTACGAAACTGAAACACGCGGCGCGCGGCACGCGCGGGCCACGTGGCGGCCCTGGCTTGCCGGATAAGGCTGAACAATGAAGCACGGCATTTTTACCGATGGACGGCCGGCCGTTCACGCCGATTCGCCGCGAAAATTCGCATGGCCGCCGACGCGAAATGTTTCATGCGCTTTACATGCCGCCGGCAGCACGCGGGCCGCGGGTTGCCCGCACCATCCATCCGCCGGTGCCGGGCCGGCCGGGCACACGGCTATACTGCGAAACCGGCGCGCGTCGTGTCCGCATCGGCGCCTCCGACCGGCGGATGCCGTGCCGCACGACGACGCTGCACACCGCCACACACGCCGCCCCACCGCCCGAACGATCGCCCCGCCGATGATCCGTACCCTCTATATCGCCGAACGCGCCAGACTGATTCGCTTCGGTGTGTCGGGCCTCGGTTCGACCGCGCTGCATGCGTTGATCGCGGCCGCGATGTTCGCGCTGTTCGACGCAACGCCCGTGACCGCGAACGCGGTCGCGTTCGCCTGCTCGACCGCGTTCTCGTATCTCGCCAACACGCTGTGGAGTTTCTCGTCGCCCGTGACGTGGGGCAACTTCATGCGCTTTCTCGCCGTCGCGATGGTCGGCCTCGTCGTGACGATGCTGCTTGCGCACGGCGCCGTGGCGCTCGGGCTGGCACGCGCGTGGAGCGTCGTCGCGGTCGTGCTGTGCGTACCGCCCGTCACGTTCGTGCTGCACCGGCTCTGGACCTATCGCTGAACCGGCTCACGCGTCGCACGTGCGCCGCTCAGCCGACCCGCTGATGCCCCGCGTCGCCGGACGGCGCGCCGTCGTGCCCGCCGTTGTCGCCGTTCCCGCCGTTGTTGTCGTGATCGTTCAGCCCGTGCTCGATCATCATCCGGTAGAGCGTCACGCGCGAAATGCCGAGTTCGGCGGCGGCCTTGTTGATGCGGTGATCGTTGCGCAGCAGCGCATTCTCGATTGCGGTGCGCTCGGCGAGCGCCCGCGCCTGTTCGAGCGTCACGGGTTCGGTTTCGCCCGGCGTATCGAGCCCGAGATCGTGCGGCGTCAGCAGCCGGCTCTCGGCCATCACGATCGCGCGCCGCACGCGGTTGATCAGCTCGCGCACGTTGCCGGGCCACTCGTAGCGCCGCATCGCGTCGAGCGCGGCCGACGTGAAGCCGCTGATCTTGCGGCCGCTATCGGCCTTGTATTTCTGCAGTACGTAGTGCGCGAGGATGTCGATGTCCTTGCCGCGCGCGCGCAGCGGCGGCTCGTGGATGCGCAGCACGCACAGGCGGTGATACAGGTCGGCACGAAAGCGCCCGGCCTCGACCGCGCCGTCGAGATCCACGTGGGTGGCCGAGATGATCCGCACGTCGACTGGAATCGATTCCTGCCCGCCGAGCCGCTCGATCTTCCCTTCCTGCAGGAAGCGCAGCAGGCTCGCCTGGCTTTCGACCGGCATGTCGCCGATTTCGTCGAGAAACAGCGTGCCGCCGTTCGCCGATTCGATCCGGCCCGCGCGCCGCTGGTTCGCGCCGGTGAACGCGCCGCGCTCGTAGCCGAACAATTCCGACTGCAGCAGGTGATGCGGAATCGCGCCGCAATTGATCGCGATGAACGGCCCCTTGCCGCGGCCGGAACGCTCGTGAATTGCGAGCGCCGTCAGCTCCTTGCCGGTGCCCGACTCGCCCGAGATGAACACGCTCGCGTCCGTCTTCGCGACCTTGCGGATCGTGCTGAACAGCTGCTGCATCGCCTCGCAGTTGCCGATCATCCCGTGTTCGCCGATCGACGCCGCGTAGGCCGCGCCATCGACGCGATCGAGCGCGGCCATCCCGCGCGCGTGGCCGAGCACGTGCGAAATCCACTCGTACGGCAACGGAAGGGTCACGTAGTCGAAGCAGTAGCTGCGGATCAGCTCGCGCACAGCCGGGCCGATCGTGACACCGGCCTGGGCGATGGAAATCCAGCCGATCGACGGCTGGCTCAGGCATGCCTTCAGCGCGGGATACTCGCGCGACGTGAACCCGGAGAAATCGACCAGCCCGGCGGCGACGCTCACGCCGGACGTCATGTTCTGCGCGGCGCCGGCGGTCTTCGCGACGGAGATTTCCCAGCCCAGCCCGCGCAGTTGCGCAAGCAACGGCTCGTCGGGCGAACGCATGATCACGAACAGCTTGCGTCCATCCTCGGGCGCGGTGACGGACACATGCGTCATCTCGGGCACCGTGTGCCCGTTTGCCTCAGGTGACCTAGCAACCATCGTTGTTCCCCGCTTGGCATTGGTATCGCGCGCCCGGCTCGCCGCCGCTTGCGACGAACCTCGATCGAACCGACATATTGGCCGCATTTCCGTCCGAATAAAATCCCCTCGTGCATGAATCGCGCGTGAGGTGGACAGTGTCATCAACGGTATATCGATGTGGCCGGCGCGCGGCTAGATGGGTGTTATCCCGGTGGCGTGCGCGGCGCGCGCGGTCCACGGGCGGCCACGCGACGCGCAAAGCCGCGCCGGTGCTGGCGCTCGGCGTTCGCGGGCGATGCGGCACCGACAGGATCGGCCCGGCCGCGCATGCGTGCGCGGCCGGTCGGCCGGCCGCCGGGATGCCCGCCCGGCCGGTTCGAATTGATTTCGGTCAATCGTCAGAGGAAGCCGGCTGATGCAGGAACGCAACACGCCGGGCCCGATGCCGCGCACGCCGGCGCAGCGGCGGGATCAGCGACCCGATGCGAGCGGCGCCGGCGCGTTCGCACGGCCACGGCCGGCCGGCGTGCCGCCGTGTTCGCCGTAGGTGGCGGCAAGCGCGTCGACGCGCGCGAGATGGTGATGATTGTCGTGGTCCCACGGATGGAAGCCCGGCCGGAAGAAGCTCAGCCATTCGCCGGCGATGCGCGGGAACAGCCCGCGGCGCGGCCCGTACAGGAACGCGATCATCCGCAGCATGCCGCGCACGTGATGGCCGGCGCCGCGATCGCGCCACAGCAGCGTCGCGTGCATCAGGAACACGGTCGGCCAGAACGTCAGCGTCGTCAGCAGATACACGCCGATGCGGATCAGGTAACGACGCAGCCCCGGCGCCATCGCGGTGTTCCACACGTCGAACGACACGGCCTTGTGCTCGGTTTCCTCGAGCGCGTGCCAGATCCACATCTGGCGGTAGCCTTCGACCGAACCCTCCAGGCGCGTCGGGTCGCGCAGCAGCCAGTCGGCAAGCATCGCCGTGTAGTGCTCCGCCGCGACCGTGTGCGCGAGCTGCACCGAATGCGGCAGCTTGCGCTTCATGTAGCCGAGCACCGCCCACACACGCTTGTCGAGCTTGCGCGCGGGCAGGTGGTTCGCCTGCATCAGCTCGTTGTACTCGATGTGCTCGCGCGTGTGCATCGCCTCCTGGCCGATGAAGCCGAGCACCTGCTGCTTCAGCACGGGATCGTCGATCCGGTCGCGATAGTTGCGCACCGAATCCATGAAGAAACGCTCGCCGGCCGGGAACAGCAGCGACAGCGCGTTGAAGAAATGGGTCACGTGCGACCCGAGGCCATGCCAGTCCTTCGCGCGTTCGACCGGCAGGTCGAAGCGCAGGTCGCGGCGCACCGGCATGATCCCGGCTGCGGTGGCGGAAGCGGCTGACTTCATGTTCATCGTTCTCCTGGTTCCGGAGCGGCCCGGCGCGTCGTCCGACGCGGGCCCGGGCGGCACATCGCGCACCGGCAAAATCTTGACATCGACAGCTGTAAAGATAGGCCGCCCGCGGCGGCGCGCGCAAGCCGCGCGGTAGATGCGCGCTTCCAAACAGGGCACGGTCGAAAAGGCGGAAAAAACGGCGTTCGAGCGGCGTCCGGACACGGCGGGATTCGAACGCACGTGAACGCACGCGAGCCGTTCGCGGCAGTCGGCAGCGCATCGCAGCGGTGGCCCGAAAGCCCCGTGTGGCGGGCATTTCACGGAATCCGGCAACCCTGATCGGCACGTTGCCGAGCGCGCCGGTAGCACCGATTCATACACGCGTCGCACTCGCGCGGTGCAACCTCGGTCGCGGGGCTGGCCGGAAATTCAAACGCGCGTTCCATTTGCGTTCCGCGCGATCGCGGCCGCGACGGCCCGCCGCCGTCCGCGATACGCGTGCGACCGGCCGAAAGCCATGAGCGGCGGCCCGCAGCGCGCTCGCCTACAATAGCGGTTTTACCCATCCTTTTTCAGGAGAAGTCATGTCTGTCATCACGACCGAATCGGGCCTCAAATACGAAGACCTGACCGAAGGCACCGGCGACGCAGCGCAAGCCGGCCAGACCGTCAGCGTCCACTACACGGGCTGGCTGACCGACGGTCAGAAATTCGATTCGAGCAAGGATCGCAACGACCCGTTCGCGTTCGTGCTCGGCGGCGGCATGGTCATCAAGGGCTGGGACGAAGGCGTGCAGGGCATGAAGGTCGGCGGCGTGCGTCGCCTGACGATCCCGCCGCAACTCGGTTACGGCCCGCGCGGCGCAGGCGGCGTGATTCCGCCGAATGCGACGCTCGTGTTCGAAGTCGAACTGCTCGCCATCTGACACGGCACACGAGCCCCCGGCTGACGCCCCGCCCCGTGGCACACCTTCCGTCCCCCACCGTCGCGCTGCAACGCTACGACACGCTCGAAGCGTCGGACGTGCACGACTTTCACCAGATCGTGCTCGGCATCGACGGCGCGATGGTGATGGCGGTGAACGGCGTCAGCCAGCGTCTCGACCGGCACCGCGCCTGGCTGGTTCCAGCCGGCGCGCGCCATGATTACGCGGGCCTCGGCGAGAATCGCCAGCTCGTGCTCAATCTTCCCCTCGCGTCACTCGCGGTGCCGCAGCGGCTGTTCGACAGCGCGCGCGCCGTGGCAATCGATCCGGCCCTGACGTCACTGGTCGCGCAGATCGCGGCGGCGGCCGCGCAATTCGAAGCGCCTGCCGCCGACGCGCCGCATGCGGCCGCGCACCGTTTCCAGTGGCAGGCCGCCGCCCGGCTGTGCGGCGCGCTGCTCGACGAACGCGACATCGCCGCGCCCGCATCGGGCCTCGATTTCGCGCGCATCGACCGCTGGCTGCGCGCGCGGCTCGCCGAGCCGCTGCGCATCGCCGATCTCGCCGCGCACTGCGGCTACGGGATGCGCCGCTTTCATCAGCTGTTCGTCGATGCGTTCGGCGAAACGCCGCATCGCTACCTGCAGCGGCTCAGGCTCGACGCGGCGGTGATCCTGCTCGCGGATGGCCGGTATCCGCTCGTCGATATCGCCGGGATGGTCGGCTTCGCGGATCAAAGCACGTTTACGCATGCGTTCACGAAGCGCTTCGGCGTTGCGCCGGGTCGCTGGCGCGGCGAGCGGCATTGAACGCCGCCAAGGTTCCGCGCTGAGCGAGCGTCAACACGGGTCGTAGCGGCACGGTTGGGCACGCGGCGCTCACGTCGGCCCGAGCGCAGCATGCTTCGCTCCTGCTTCGCTCCTGCTTCGCTCCTGCTTCGCTCCTGCTTCGCTCCTGCTTCGTCCCTGCTTCGTCCCCTGCTTCATCCCCGCTTCGCCCCGCTCGCCGCCCTGCTGCTTCGCCCCCGGCGCTTCGACGCTTCACGTCCCGCTGAAACATCGCCGGCCGCCCGCGCCCTACGATTGGCGCATGGACACGACCCTCCCCTCCTCCGCCTTCCAGCCCGCGCTCGCCCGCGTCGTCGCGACCGTCAGCACCGGTTTCGTCGTCACGCAGCTCGACGTGACGATCGTCAACATCGCGCTCGCGCATCTCGCCGGCGACCTGCGCTTGCCCGTCGCCGGCCTGCAGTGGGTCGTCGATGCGTACACGCTCGCGTTCGCGGTACTGATGCTGTCGGGCGGCGCGCTCGGCGACCGCTTCGGCGCACGCCGCCTGTACATCGCCGGCCTCGTGTTGTTCGCGCTTGCGTCGCTCGCATGCGGCGCCGCGACCGCGCCCGCGATGCTGATCGCGGCGCGCGCACTGCAAGGCGTCGGCGCCGCGGCGATGCTGCCCAATTCGCTTGCCCTGCTCAACGACGCGTGCCGGCACGACCCGCGCCTGCGCGCGCGGGCCGTCGGCTGGTGGACGGCGGCCGGGTCGATTTCGATCGCGGCCGGCCCGGTCGTCGGTGGCCTGCTGATCGCGGCGTGGGGCTGGCGCGGCATCTTCCTCGTGAACCTGCCGCTGTGTGCGGCCGGGCTGGCGGCCGCCTTCGCGTGGATACCTGCGCGCCGTGCGGCGGCAACGCCGGCCGCGCCATTCCGCTCCGTCCGCGCACTCGACCTGCGCGGCCAGTTCATCGCGATCGCGATGCTGACCGCGTTGACCGGCGCCGTGATCGAATGGCGTCCGCTCGGCTTCACGCATCCGGTCGTCGCCGGCGGTTTCGCGCTGGCGACGCTCGCCGCGCTCGCATTCGTCGCGGTGGAAACGCGGACGGCCACGCCGATGCTGCCGCTGTCGCTGTTCCGCCATCGCACGTTCAGCGCGGCCGTGCTGTTCGGGATCTGCGTGAACCTCACGTACTACGGCACCGTGTTCGTGCTCGCGCTGTACCTGCAGCGCGCACGCGGCGAGTCGGCGTTGCAGGCCGGCCTCGCGTTCCTGCCGCTGACGGGCGGCTTCCTGCTGTCGAACCTCGCGAGCGGCCGCGTCGTGGCGCGCCACGGCCCGCGCGCGCCGATGCTGGCGGGCGCGCTCGTCGCCGCGTTCGGCTACGGATCGCTGCACTTCATCGACGCGTCGACGCCGCTGGCCGTCCTGCTCGTGCCGTTCCTGCTGATTCCGTCGGGCATGGGTTTCGCGGTGCCGGCGATGACGACCGCCGTGCTCGCGTCGGTCGCGCCCGAACGGGCCGGCATCGCGTCGGCCGTGCTGAATACCGCGCGGCAGGCCGGCGGCGCGATGGGCGTGGCCGCGTTCGGCGCACTCGCCGGCGGCGGCGGCGCGGCGCAGGTCGTGGACGGGTTGCGGATCGAAACGGCCGTGTCGGTCGCGCTACTGGCCGCCGCCGCGCTGCTCGCGACGCTGGTTCGGCCCGATGCGCATCGCGGCGCATCGTCCGTGCGTCAGGCCGTGCCGGCGGCCGATTGAACGGCTGCGGTCATGCGTCGCCGGGGTCCCGCTGGATCAGGTGACGCCACGGAAACACGTTGTCCTTGAAGTGACTCACGTAACCGCCGCTGCCGGCCTGGATCACCATGAACGACAGCCGCGGATGCAGCGCCTGCAGCGCTTCGAGCGCCTCCCGGTCGAGACAGGTGTTTCTCAGCGTCAGCCTGCGGAGCCGCTGGCCGGCGCGGCTCTTCAGCAGGCGCTCGTAGGCGTCGAACGACGTCACGCTGCCGGCGTCGCGCTCGCGTTTCCACGTCGAATGCAATGCAGTCGACTCGGAGAAATCGAGCCAGCCGAGCGACGGCAGGTTGTCGCAATCCGCGAGACGATCGATGAACTGCTGCGTGTCGTCTCCGCCGCCGATGCGCAGCCGCTCGAGATGCGCAAGCGGGACATCGAAGAAACGCGCATCGGGCGCGTTCGGCACCGTCAGCTCGGCGAGAAACGGCGCCTTCGCGGCAAAGCGGGCAATCTCGCCGCCTTCCTGCATGATCAGGTCGCGGCGCACGATCATCGACTGGTTGTGATCGGCCGGCTCGGTCGGCCGCACATACAGCGAGCGCAGCATCGGGAAGCGCGCATCCGAATCGAGCAGCGGCCCGAAATCCCATTCGCGCGTACCGTTCGCCCCTTCGTCGATGCCGCTGAACGCGAGGTCGGTCACGAGATCCGCGACGTCCCGCAACGCCAGACACTGCAGCGTCCAGTCGAACGGTTCCTCCCAGGCGCCGCCGAAGTACCGGACGTGCAGCCCCGCCCGCATCGGCGCGACCGTGACATGGTTGAAATCGGTCTGCCACAGCGGCTCCGCGGGATCGGCATGGTCGCGCCCGTCCTCGGCGCCCTCGCGCTCGCAGAAATCGTGAATGCGTCGCTGCAGGTCGAGTAACAGCCGATAAGCGGCGGAATCCAGCGGATGGGACATGGCGATGCAGCTCCGGTCGGCGACGATCGCGACAGTCTATCCGACCGTGCAGCCGTCGCGCACGACGCTCATCGCCGCCGTGCGCCCGCTTCGTCGCCGACCTTCTTCACGACCGTCTCGCCCGCCTTCACCGGCCGGCCGTCGTCGTGGCGCAGCGCAAGCTTGCGGATCGCGCGCCCCGTCTGGCGGTCGACCAGCACCGAATGCGGCTCGCCTCGCGCGAACAGGTTCGCTTCGCCCCACTGCCGCAGCATCACGATCACCGGGAACAGCCCTTCGCCCTTCCTGGTCAGCACGTACTCCTGATACGCGCTGCCGTCCGACGCCGGCACGACGTCGAACACGCCCGCATCCACGAGCATCCTGAGCCGGTCGGACAGGATGTTGCTCGCGACGCCGAGGCTCGCGCGGAAATCGCCGAACCGGCGCACTCCGTCGAACGCATCGCGCACGATCAGCAATGCCCAGCGATCGCCGACGATATCGGTCGCCCGCGCCACCGGGCACGGCGAATCCGCAAGACTTTTCTGCCTGGCCATGTGCCTCTCCGCAATCTTTCCGGCCGCCTTTTCGGCAACACCGGCCATCCGTGCACGGACGTTTCGCCCGCCGCACAACAGGTTGCATTTTAAAACTACTTTTCCTACACTCACACCAGTTTCAATTTGCAACTACTTTGCGCGAGGAAATCCATGGCGTCTTCCTGTCGTTCCGGCACCGTTGCATCGAACGCATCCGCGCCTGCCGCGCATCCGGCCGCAGTCGGCACCCTGTCCACGGCGCGCGTCGCGACGCTGGCCGTATGCTGCGCGGCCAGTGTCGCGAATGTCTACTACGCGCAGCCGCTGCTCGATTCGATCGCGCGGGATTTCGGCGTGTCGCAGGCGGCCGTCGGCGGCGTCATCACCGCGACGCAGCTCGGCTGTGCGCTCGCGCTGCTGTTCGTCGTGCCCCTCGGCGACCTGCTGAACCGCAAGCGCCTGATCGCCGTGCAGCTCCTGCTGCTGACGGCGGCCTGCATCGGCGTCGCCGCCTCGTCGACGCGCATCGCGCTGCTGGCAGGGATGGTCGCGGTCGGGCTGCTCGGCACCGCGATGACGCAAGGGCTGATCGCGTGCTCGGCCGCGCTCGCGGGCGCCGGCGAACGCGGGCGCGTGGTGGGTGCCGCGCAAGGCGGTGTCGTGGTCGGGCTGCTGGCCGCACGCTCGCTGGCCGGCGTCGTCACCGACATCGCGGGCTGGCGGGCCGTCTATCTGGTATCCGGCGCGCTCGCGATCGCCATGCTCGCCGTGCTGTCGCGACTGTTGCCGGACGAAAACGGGCCGCGCGAGCGCATCGGCTACGCGGCGCTGCTGCGATCGATGGTGTCGCTGCTGCGCGACGAACGCGTGCTGCGCGTGCGCGGCGCAATCGCGCTGCTGATGTTCGCGGCATTCAGCATCTTCTGGAGCGCACTGGTGCTGCCGCTGAGCGCACCGCCGCACGCGATGTCGCATACGCAGATCGGCGCCTTCGGCCTCGTCGGCGCACTGGGCGCGGCGGCCGCCGCCCGCGCGGGCCGGCTCGCGGATCGCGGGCGCGGCGAAGCGACGACCGGCGCCGCGCTCGCGCTGCTCGCGTGCTCGTGGCTGCCGCTCGCGTTCGGCGATTCGTCGATTGCATGGCTGGTGGTCGGCATCGTGCTGCTCGACGTCGGCGGGCAGGCCGTCCACGTCGTCAACCAGAGCATGATTCTCGGCACGCGGCCCGATGCGCACGCGCGCCTCGTCGGCTGCTACATGCTGTTCTATTCGGCCGGCAGCGGGCTCGGCGCGATTGCATCCACGATGATGTATGCGCGCGCCGGATGGACGGGCGTCTGCGTGCTCGGCGCGGTCGTGAGCGTGGCGGCGCTCGGCGTCTGGGCCGCGACGCTCAGGCGCACGTGACGCGTGCCGGCGTCGCGCATCGGATAGGAAGAACCAGCCGGCCCTGCGCAGGCGGCCGGCACGCGAACCGGCCGCGCATGCGCGCCGGTTCGGCTTCCCGTTCGGCTTCCCGTTCGGCTTCCCGTTCGGCTTCCCGTTCGGCGCGCCGATTGCGCGCCACGGGCGCTCAACCTGCCGCCCGGATCGCCTCTTCGTACACGCCGGCCACGCGCCGCGCGATCACCGCGTTGTCGAAATGATCGCGTGCATAGCGCTTGCACGCGGCCTCGTCGGGCAGCGTGATCGCGCCCGACAGCGCGGCACCGAGCCCTTCCGCGATCGCGTCCGCGCCGGTGGACGGCAGCACGAGATCGTCGGACAGCCCGGCCACCGCCTCCGGCAACCCGCCGACCGGGGTGACCAGCACCGGCGTGCCGGACGCGAGCGATTCGACGGTGATCAGCCCGAAGCCTTCGAGCGCGACCGTCGGCACGACGCTGACCGTCGCCGCGCGGTACAGCGCGGCGAGATGGTTGTCCGGCACGAAGCCGAGCAGCTTCACGTTGTCCTGCAGGCCTGCCGCATCGATGCGCTGCTGCAGTTCCTCGCCGATCTTGCCCTTGCCGGCGATCAGCAGCAGCACGTCCGGGTGACGGTGCTTGAGGAGGCCGATCGCGTCGATCAGGTCCTCCAGCCCCATGCGCCGCACGAGCCGGCGCACGGCCAGCACGATCGGCCGGTCCTGCGGCAGTTGCAGCTTGTGCCGCGCCTCGGCGGGCGTGAGCGGCGTGTCGAACTGCGCGGTATCGACGCAACCGGGAATCACGCGCACACGCGACGGATCGATCCCGTAGCGGTTCGTCAGGATCTGGCCGAACGCCTGCGACAGCACGATCAGCCGCGACGAACGCGTATAGACGGCCTGCTCGAGATAACGCTTCGCGCGCTGGCCGAGCGACGCGGCGCCCTCGACCTGGCTTTCGTCGGCCCACGGCCCCTGGAAGTGCGACACCTGCGGAATCCCGCGCGTGACGTCGAGGCCCGGGAACGTGTACAGCGCGAAGTGCGACGAGATCACGTCCGGCCGCTCGCTGCGGATCTCCTCGCGCAGCGCGCGCCGCGCGGCGAGCATGCGGCGCGCGAGCGGCTCCGATGCGGGGCCGAAGCCCTGGATCGCGCCGCCCGTGTCGTCGGCGACCTTCTGCGAGCCGGCGACGAGCCCGCGCACCTCGACGCCCGCGCCCGGCAGCGCGCCGACGAGCGAGTAGTACATCCGGTCGAGGCCGCCCGCGCGTTCGGGGAACCAGTGCATGCCGATCTGCAACGATTTGATCGGCCGGGAAGAGTGGGACATTACGATTGCTCCTGCGTCACTGCATGCTCGACCCGCTCGAAGGCGGACGGCTGCGTGGGTTGGCCGATGCGCCGGTAGAGCGCGACATACTGGGCGCCCATGTGCGCCCAGCCGAAACGGGTCATCAATTCGCGGGCCGCGTCGCCCATCGCGCGGCACGTGTCGCGCGACGCCGCGAGCGAGCCGATCGCCTGCGCGAGCGCGGCCGGATCGTCCGGGTCCTCCAGCACGATCCCGCATTCGCGCGTGATGATTTCGGCACCGCCCGCCGTACGCGCGGTGACGACCGGCAGCCCGGCCGCCATCGCTTCCAGCAGCGACAGGCTCATCGCTTCGTAGCGCGACGGGAACACGTACGCGTCGACCGAGCGCATCAGCGTCGGCATGTTTTTCACGAGGCCGAGGAAATGCACGCGCGCATCGATGCCGAGCGCGCGCGCCTCTTCCGGATACGGGCTGCCGGGCAGATAACCGGCCACCGCCAGGTGCACGTTCGCGGGCAGCTTCGTCAGCGCCTTCAGCACCGTGCCGAGGTTCTTGCGCGGCGTGCGCAGGTCGCCGACGAACAGCAGCAGGAACGCGTCGTCCGGCAGCTTGAACGCCGCACGGTCGGCCTGCGCACCGGCGAACGCGCTGCCGTCGACGCCGTTGTAGATCACGCTGATCTTGCGGCTGTCGATGCCGAGCCCGGCGATCTCGTCGGCCACCTTCTGCGACACGGCGGTGATCGCGCGCGACCGCCTGTACGCCCAGCGCTCAAGCGTGGTGTTCACGCGCGTATAGACATACTGATAGGCCGACCACAGCCCCTTCGTCGGCCCGAACGGATAGTACGGACTCTCGAACCAGCCGCCGTGCACGAAGTGCGCGGTATTGACGTCGGCCTTGATCCACGAGATGAAGCCGTTCACGTGCAGCACGTCGTATTCGCTGCGGTGCGCGCGCAGCCAGGCCGCGCTCTTCAGCGCGAACACCTGCTGCTTGACGAGATTCGACGGCCAGAAGCCGCCGACCTTCACCGGCACCCAGCGCACGCGCGGGTCGGCCAGCAGCTCGGGCGCGACGTGCGACGCGACCAGCGTGACCTCGTAGTTCTCGGCCAGCGCCGCGCGCGCGATTTCGTAATTGACGCGGCCCTGGCCGTCGTTATGTCGCACGACGTGCGTGACGATCGCGATTCTCAATGGTCGCCTCCCCGTGAATGCGCGGCGGCCAGCAGGCGTTGTGCCTTTTGCCAGTGCGCCGCGGCTAGTATCGAAAAAATGGCTGTGAACATCAGCAGGCCGCCCGTGCCGATCAGCGAGTTCGTGAACACGAGCATCGCGAAGGTCGACAGGCACAGGCTCAGGCACGCGCCGACGAACTTGTCGTTGCGCAGCTTGAATGCCGCGCGCAGCGTGCGGCCGAACAGCATCACGACGCCGGAGAGATACAGCAGCGTGCCGGGCCAGCCGAGCACGAACGGCACGTTCATCACGCCGCTGTCGAAGCTGCCGTACTTGCCGAGCTCGCCGCTGTCGCTCGACAGCTTCGTGGATGCACCCGTCGCGCCCATCCCCTCGCCGGCGACGTCGGTGAACGCCGTCTGCGCGAAGGTGGCGTAGAACTTGTTGCGGTCGTCGTAGCTGCGGTCGTCCTTCAGGTTCGTGATCGACTGCAGACGCGCGCCGAGACGGTCCGCCACCGGCCCGACGGTCAGGAGCGGCACGCACAGCCCGACCAGCACGACGCCGCTGATCAGGATCCGCATCCGCACGCGGTTGCTCGACTGCACGAGCTGGATCGCGAGCGCGATCACCCATCCGCCCCAGGTCGAACGCACGAGACACAGCGCGAACGACACGAAGCCGGCCGCGCCCGCGAACCAACGGATCTTCTGCGGCGCGGCGAACACGAACACCAGCGCGCCCATGATCGCGAACGCGAACGGCCCGGACGAATTCATCGTGCTGAACACGCGCACGCCGTACGGCACCGGCTCGCCCTGCGAACCCATGTCGGAGCCGATCATCCACAGCACGTCCCACTGCGGCATCACGAAGTACTGCACGACGCCGTACAGGCCCATCACGAGCATGCCCCACATGAACGTGGACAGCAGCACGTCGCGGTATTCGGGATAGTCGCGGGCGTTGACCATGATGTGAAAACCGATCAGCACCGGGTACACCCAGTTCGCGAGGTCGTAGGTGGCGGCCATCACGCCGCTCGACACGATCCCGACGAGGTACGCGTACGCGAGCCCGAACAGCATCAGCAGGATCGGGATGCCGCGCCGCTGCGCGAGCACGCGGTAATGCCGGATCAAGCCCAGGCCGGCGATCATCGTCACCGCGAGCGGCGCGACCTGGATCAGGCTCGTCGGCGTGAACGCGCCCTTCGACCAGTCGGCGAGACGCCGCACTTCCGGGCTCAGGAACCACACCCACCACATGAAGCCGACGTAGCGCGCCGGACTCTTGAAATACAGCCAGATGCCGACCGCGATGGCCAGCACCGGAAACGCGAGCGTCAGCACCTTGCCCTGGTGAATGGCAATCAGCGCGGCGGTGAAGGACCACAGCCCGGCCTGCCCGACCCAGTGCTTCCGCTCGGGCAGCCAGCTGCGGTGGCGCGACGGTGCGCGTTCGGCGGCAATCGTACTCATCGATCCGCTCTCACCGCGACGACGGGCGCGAATCCGCGAGCGGCATCGCGAGGCCCGCCGCCGCCGGCGTCCGGCGCCGGCGCAGCATGTCGCGCGTGATCCGCACGTGCTGCTCGGCGAACGCCTGCGTGGTCAGGTCGCGCTCGCGCAGGCACGCGGCGGCGGCGCGCGCGCAGCCCAGCGCCGCGACCGGATCGGCCGCGAAGCGATCGGCGGCCTGGCGCATCGCCTGCGCGTCGAAGGCCGGCACGTAGGCGGCCGTATCGTGCGGGAAGTAGTCGCTAAGGCCGCCGACGTCGGACACGATCATCGGCTTGCCGACCGCGGCCGCCTCGAGCATCACGGTGATGCCCGACGCATGGAAATTCGGCCGCAGCGGCACGACGATCACGTCGGCCCATGCGTACAGTTCATGCTGCTTCGCGAGCCCCGACGCCGAGCCGATCTTCACGTTCGGCGCATGCCACTCGCGCGGCACGCGGCGCCGGGTGGCCAGCCGCACGTCGTAGCGCGCATCGCCGCCGAACGCGGCGAGGAACGTGCGCCAGTCGCGGTCGCGGTCGTTGCCGATCGCCGCGATCCGCAGCGGCCGGTTCGGTTGCCATTGCCGCGGCTCGACGATCGGGAAATCCTGCGTGTTCAGCCCGTAGTAGACGAACTCGGCTTCGCGGCCGAGATAACGGCGGCACAGGTCGGCGTTGTCGCGGGCCAGCGTGGTCAGCGCGTCGGCGCGCGCGATCAGCTTGCGGTACAGCCAGCGGCGCGGGCCGCCGAAGCTGCCCCACTTGTCGAACAGCCACACGCTCTGCGCGAGCAGCAGCGGACGTTTGCCCTGCTCGCCGGCCAGCTTCAGGATCAGCGACGCCGCAAGGTGCTCCTGCTCCGTGTGCGTCCAGATCACGTCGGTGTTCAGCAGCGCGGCACGGTTGCGCCATGCATGCACGACGTCGAAGCCGAGCGCCGCCTTCAGCGCGCGGCGCGCGAGGCTGGCGACGCGGCTCTCGCCGCCGTCCTGCGAATAGGTCAGCCGGAATTCGTCGGATTCGGCGTGGTGATAACCGTACAGGCAGCCGATGTTCTCGCCTTTCCGGTAGGTACGCGGATCGGCGCCGTGGAACAGATGGACATGAACCTTGGTTGCAGTCATTCGAGCCCTTCTCCGGGTTCGGCCGCGCGGCGTTGCGCGCGGCTCGTTCAAGACGTCACCGGCGGCATCGCCGCACGGTGGGGGGCAAGGTTCGCGCGGCGGGCATCGCGCGCGCCGCGGCGCACCGCGCGCCACTGCTCGCGGATCCGCTCGCGCTTCGCCGTATGCAGCGACAGCAGCACGTGCGCGAGGCCCGGGTAGACGCGCGTACCGACCAGCGTCCACCACCACCACGCGATTTCGCGCCGCACGGGCGGCAGGTGCTCGCGCAGGATCAGGTGCAGGTTGTACGCGCCGTTGCTGATCGCATTCAGCGACGCGGCATCGCGCCGGTCGTCGTCGAAGCGTTCCGCCGGAAAATGATCGACCGCGATCGCCGGGTCGTAGACGAGCTTCCAGCCGTTGCGCTGCACGTGCATGCTGAAACCCATGTCGTTGTGCACCTGCGCACCGGCGCCGCGCAGCCGCGTGTCGAAGCGCAGCCGCTCGATCGCGGCGCGGCGGTAGCTCATGTTCGCGCCTTTCAGCATGTCGACTTCGCGCATGCCGCCGACGCCGAGGTGATGGTTGCCGACGATCTTGCCGGACAGCGTGAGCTGGCCGACGAGCTCGCGCGATTCGTCGAGCACGCGGCCCTTCTCGTGCACCCAGTCGCGCCCGCCGACCGCGCCCACGCGCGGGTCGGCCTCGAACGCCGACTCGACGCGGGCGAGCCAGTCGGGATGGGGCGCCGCGTCGTCGTCGGTGATCGCGACGATGTCGCCGTTCGCCGAGTCGAGCCCCTTGTTCAGCGCGGCGACCTGGCCCGGCACATCGACCGGCACGATGCGCAGCGGCAGCGCGCCGCCGACCGCCGGATCGGCGAGCCGTTCGTGCGTGGCATCGTCCTCCGGGCGCGCGACGACGATCACCTCGTCGGGCAGCCGCTGCTGCCGCTGCAGCGCCAGCAGGCAGCGCGCGAGGTCGGCGGGGCGCCGATAGGTCGGAACGAGCACGGAAATTTTCATCGTTGGTTCTCCTGTCGACCGGACAGGCGGCACGCGCGGCCCGCCCGGTTACGTGCGATTCGGATCAGGCGCTCAGGTATTCATGCACGGCCGCATAACCGCGGCCGTAGCCGCGCGCCTTCGGCGGCACGCCGTTGAAGATCCCGCCTTCCAGATCGACGCCCGCGGTACGCAGGCGCTTGATCGCGTCGGCGATCTCGCCTTCGGTATGCATGCCCGAGCGCAGCACGAGGAACGTCGAGCCGGCCATGCGGCCGATGATGGTCGCGTCGGTCACCGCCAGCACCGGCGGCGAATCGATCAGCACGACGTCGTAGCGCTTGCCGAGTCCTTCGAGGTATTGCGGCAGGCGCGTCGACATCAGCAGCTCCGACGGGTTCGGCGGGCGCGTGCCGGCCGAGATGAACGACAGGCCCTGCACCGGCGTCTCGCGCACCGCGTCCTCGAGCGCCGACTGGTCGCTCAGCAGCTCGGACAGGCCCGGCTGCGAGGTGAGGCCGAAGTAGCGGTCGAGCAGGCCGCGGCGCATGTCGGCGTCGATCAGCAGCACGCGCTTGCCCGAATGCGCGAGCAGCACCGCGAGGTTGACCGTCAGGAAGCTCTTGCCGATGCCGGGCGTCGGGCCCGTCAGCACGATCACGCGGTTCTTCGCGTCCATCATCGCGAACTGCATCGCGGTGCGCAGGCTGCGCAGGCTCTCGACACTCAGATCCTTCGGACGCAGGCTCGCGAGGATCGGCCGCGTACGGCTGCCGCCCTTCTCGGCCGCCGCGTCGAGCTTCACCTGTTCGGCGCTTTGCGGTACCAGCCCGTACAGCGGCAGGTTGAACGTGCGCTCGATGCGGTCGGGGTCCTCGATGCCCTGGAACAGGTTGCGGCGCAGGAACACGACGCCGGTGCCGAGGATCAGCCCGAGGAACACCGCGGCCGACAGGATCAGCACCTTCTTCGGCTTGACCGGGTCGCCCGGACGCAGCGCGGAGTCGACGAGGTGGATGTTGCCGCCCGTGCCGGCCTTCTGCACCGACAGCTCCTGCACGCGGTTCAGCAGCAGCACGTAGATGTCCTCGGCGACCTTCGCGTCGCGCTGCAGCTGGACGGCCTTCACTTCGGTGGCCGGCAGGCTGCGGAAGCGGTTGCTGAACTTGTCCTTCTCGCCCTGCAGCTCGGCGAGCTGCTGCTTGGCGGCGATCACCATCGGGTGCGAATCGGTGAAGCGCTGCGCGAGCGACGCGAGCTGCAGGCGCTGCGCGGCGATCTGCTGCTCGTACTGCACGCTGCCCTCGAGGTAGACCTTCGCCTCGTCGCTCGCGTTGATCGAGCCCGACGTGCGCTGGTACTGCGTCAGCGCGGCTTCCGCCCGTTCGAGGTCGGCCTTCAGGCGCGGTTCCTCGCCCTTCAGGAAGTCGAGCATCTTGGTCGCTTCGGCCTGCTTCGCGACCACGTGCTGGTTCAGGTACGACTGCGCGAGCGCGTTCGCGATCGCGGCGGTCTGGTCCGGGTCCTTGCCTTCGAGCGAGATCTGCACGACGCCCGTCTGCTTGCCCTGCTCGGTCACCTGGATGCCGGCCTGGAACCCGCTGATCGCGTCGAGATCGTTGTAGCGGACCACCGTGAACTGCGTGCCGGGGCGCGCGACGAGCTTCGACACGAGCAGCGTCACGCCGCCGCCCTGCGCCGATTCGCCGACCTGGCCCGACAGCAGCCGCATGCCGTTCTGGTCGACGAGCGAATAGGTGCCGTTCGGGCCGGCCGTCAGCGTCAGCTTCTTGCCTTCGAGCGCGGGCACGACGCTGATCGAATCGACGTCGGCGACTTCACCGCCCCATGCATACGATTTCAGGCCGAGCCACGGCCGCGACGGCGTGCCCGGCGTCGCGACACGCGCGGCGAGGCTGCCGATCAGCGGCAGCGTCTTCGGCACGACCGAGAAATTCAGCTTGAACTGGTCGACCACCGGCGCGACGACGCCGCGGCTCTTGATGATCTCGATTTCCGCGTCGGTCTGCGCCTGCTGCGGGCCACTGTTGATCGTCGCGCCGGTCTGCGTCTGCGTGAGCGCCTGCGACGTGTTGTCGTTGCTCTCGACCCGCACGTGCACGTCGGCCTGGTACACCGGCTTCGCGACGTAGCAGTAGAGGCCGGCGAGCGCGACGACCGTCACCGCGATGCCGAGCAGCAGCCAGATGTCGTCCATGATCACCTGGAGCAACTGGCCGAGGACGACGTCCTCTTCCTCGGTTTTCACGGACAGATCCGCGTAGGAGTGTTTCGCTTGCGTGTTCACCATTCGTTCCCGCTTGAGTGGTGCCGGGGCGGAGGTGCCGCCCCGGCGGGCTATCAGCGCGTGATTTGCCGCATGTAGAAGATCGTCTGGATCGTCGGCAACACCTGCTGCAGCACACGGTTGAACTGCACCGAGCTGGCCGTGCTGACGTAGACCACGTCGAGCGGCTGAAGCGGGAAGCGGCTCGACAGCATCAGCGCATCGGGCTGCGTCATGTCGAGACGGAACACTTCAGGCTTCGTCGGGTTGTCGCGCATGCCGCGCATCACGTAGATCTTGCGCGGGTTCGCATCGGTGTCGAGGATGCCGCCGCCGGCCGTCAACGCGTCGGCGATGGTCAGCTTGCCCTTGAGCATCGGCACCGTGACCGGCGTCTTGACCTCGCCCATGATGAACACGCGGCTGTCGCTGCGGTCCGGCACGTTGATGATGTCGCCCTGCTGCAGCATCACGTTCTGCCGCACGTCGCCGCGGTCGAGCACGCCGTTCGCGTCGAGCGTGTAGAGCTTGCCGTCGCGCGTCAGGCGCACGCGCTGCAGATCGGCGTCGGTCGTCGAGCCGCCCGAACGCGAGATCGCGTCGACCAGCGTCAGCGGCACGTCGCTCATCGCGAGCGGGCCCGGCGTCTTGACCTCGCCGGTCACCTGCACCTTCTGGCTGCGGAACGACAGCACGCGCACGTCGAGCTGCGGATTCTTCACATAACGCGCGAGTCGCGTGGCCAGCTCGTCACGGGTCTGCGCGATCGTCTTGCCCGCCACGTGGATGCGGCCGACGAACGGGAAGAAGATCGTGCCGTCGGCGGCGACCGTCTGGCCATAAGGATCGGCCTGGCCCGGCAGCGACGACGAATAGGGTTGCTGCAGCGCGCCCGCGATCGTCTGCGTCGTGTTGCCGCCGCTCGAGAACGACTGGCCCTGCGGCGTCGTCAGCTCCGGGTGGTCCCAGACGGTGACGCCGAGGATGTCCTGCGGCCCGATGCGGTACACGTATTGCGACGGATCGGTATAGCGTCCGGGCGGCAGCGGATGATCGACCTGCGCTTTCTGCAGCTGGTCCATCACCACTTTGGCGTCGATGTAATGAACCGGATAGGTCTCGGCCGCTTGCTGCCGGCCTTCGTCCTTCAGGTTCGACGAGTCGAGGTAGTTGCCGGGCGCGGTTGCACAGGCTGACAGGAAGGTCGTCAGCGCGACGGCAAGCGCCACCGGGCGCATCGGGCGTTTCAGCATAGTTTCTGTAGCCATCCTTGAACCAGACGTTCGATCAGTGAGTAGCTCTCGCGGTAATCGGCCTCGGGGCCGCCGTGCGGGTCGGCAATCTCGGCCCCTTCCCACTTGCCGAGCAGGTGGACCTTGCCGCGCGCGAACGGATCGACCTGTTCGACGGCCGCGATCTGTCCGCGCTCGCTGACGAGAATCAGGTCGGCGTCGCGCACGATCCGGCGCGACAGCCGCCGCGAGCGGTGGGTCGTCGCATCGACGCCCCGCTCGGCGAGCAGCTGCCGCATCACCGGATCGATGCCGTCGCCGTCGTTCGCATGCACGCCGGCCGAATGGAACGTCGGGCGCGGGCCGCCGCGCGACGCGGCGTGCGACTTGAACAGCATTTCCGCCGCCGGGCTGCGGCAGACGTTCGCGTGACAGACGATCAGGATGTTCCGGAACATGGCGTCTCGTAACGAGTGACGGGAAACGGGTTACGCGCTCGCGGGCGCGGTGCCCGGCACACGCGCGGCGACGGCCTGGCGCGAGCCCGGCCGGCCGATCGGGTGGTATTCGATGCCCTGCTCGCTCATCGTCTCCGGCTCGTACAGGTTGCGGCCGTCGAAGATCACCGGCGCTTTCCACAGCCGGCCGAGCGCGACGAAGTCGGGGCTCTTGAAGATCTTCCATTCGGTGACGATCACGAGCGCGTCGGCATCGCGTGCGGCCTGCGCCTCGTCGTCGACGAAGCTCAGGCGCTCGAGCCAGCTCGGGTGATCGGCGAGATCGAGCGCGATCACGCGGCGCGCTTCCTGCTGCGCGACCGGGTCGTACGCGGCGATGCGCGCCCCGCGCGACAGCAGCTCGGCGATCAGCTCGCGGCTCGGCGCTTCGCGCATGTCGTCGGTGTTCGGCTTGAACGCGAGGCCCCAGATCGCGAACGTGCGGCCGGTCAGGTCCTCGCCGAAGCGGGCGACGATCTTCTCGGCGAGCACGCGCTTTTGCGTGGCGTTGACCGACGACACGGCCTTCAGGATCTGCAGTGCCTGCCCGTGCTCGTCGGCCGTGCGGATCAGCGCCTCGACGTCCTTCGGGAAGCACGAGCCGCCGTAGCCGCAGCCGGCATACAGGAAGTGATAGCCGATGCGCGGATCGGAGCCGATCCCGCGGCGCACGGCCTCGATGTCCGCGCCGAAACGGTCGGCGAGGTTCGCCAGCTCGTTCATGAAGGAAATGCGGGTCGCGAGCATCGCGTTCGCCGCGTATTTCGTGAACTCGGCCGAGCGCACGTCCATGTACAGCGTGCGTTCATGGTTGCGGTTGAACGGCGCATAGAGCTTCTTCATCAGCTCGCGCGCGCGCTCGCCCGGCACGTCGTCGTCGCAGCCGATCACGATGCGGTCCGGCCGCGTGAAATCGTCGACCGCCGCGCCTTCCTTCAGGAATTCCGGATTCGACACGACCGAGAACATCTGGTCGCCGCCGCGCTTCGCGAGCTCTTCGGCCACCGCCGCGCGCACGCGCTCGGCCGTGCCGACCGGCACCGTCGACTTGTCGACGATCACCTTGAAGCCCGTCATGTAGCGGCCGATGTTGCGCGCCGCCGCGAGCACGTATTGCAGGTCGGCCGAGCCGTCCTCGTCGGGCGGCGTGCCGACCGCGATGAACTGCACGTCGCCGTGCGCGACCGCGGCCTCGATATCGGTCGAGAAGCGCAGGCGGCCCGCCGAGCGGTTGCGCGCGATCACTTCCTTGAGGCCCGGCTCGTGGATCGGCACGCCGCCGTTGTTCAGGATGTCGATCTTTGCCTGGTCGACGTCGAGACAGAACACGTCGTGCCCGATGTCGGCGAGACAGGCGCCGGTGACAAGACCTACGTAACCGCTGCCGATGATAGTCAGATTCATGATGTGTCGGACCTCTTGACCAATGATTCGAAATTCGTAAAACCGCGATGCCTGCGTGGCGCGGCCTCGGTACTCAGTACGCGTTGCTGCCGGTGAAGCCTTTCCAGAGCGTCAGCACGACGATCTTGATGTCGAGCCAGAACGACCAGTTCTGCATGTAGTACAGATCGAGCTTCACGCGTCCCATCATCTTCTCGATCTGGTCGGTCTCGCCGCGAAAGCCGTTGATCTGCGCCCAGCCGGTGATGCCCGGCTTGATCCGGTAGCGGAACATGTAGCCCTTGACGAGATCCTTGTAGATGTCGTCGTGCGCGAGCGCATGCGGGCGCGGGCCGACGACCGACATCTCGCCCTTCAATACGTTGATGAACTGCGGCAGCTCGTCGAGGCTCGTGCGGCGCAGGAACCGGCCGACCGGCGTCACGCGCGAGTCGTTCTTGGTCGCCTGCGTGACCTGCCCGGCCACTTCCTGGTGCACCTTCATCGAGCGGAACTTGTAGATCTCGAACTCGTGCCCGTCGATGCCCTTGCGCTTCTGGCGGAAGAACACCGGCCCGCGCGACGTCAGCTTGATCAGGCCGGCGATCACCACCATCACCGGCGCAAGCGCGGTGAGTGCGGCCAGCGCGAACAGCCGGTCGAACACGAACTTCGGCAGGATCCGCACGTCGGTGATCGGCGACGCCGCGAGGTTGATCGCCGGCACGCCGAGCACCTCGACCACTTCCTGGTTGAAGAACGACAGCGTGCGCACGTCCGGGATGAAGCGGATGTTGACGAAGTCGTGGCGGAACACGGTCACGATCTGGTGAATCCGGCGTTCCTCCGTGATCGGCAGCGTGAGCCACAGCTCGCTGATCGCGCGGCTGCGCACCAGCCACACCAGCGATTCGAACTGCCGCTCGATGCGCACGTCGTCGAGCGCGACCTCGCCCGGCGCTTCGCTTTCGTCGTAGACGCACACCGGGTTGAAACCGGCTTCCGGCCGCGCCCGCATCTGCGCGATCAGCCGCCGCGCCGCCGGCGTACCGCCGACGATCGCGACCGCCTTCAGGTTGTAGCCGCCGCGGCGCAGCTGCCGCAGCACGACGTGCACGCAGGCTTTCGAGCCGGCGAGCAGCGCCATCGTCACGAGCGCCCAGTAACCCAGCCACAGCCGCGACAGGTCGCCCGACTGATGGAAGCTGAAGCTCATCAGGATGCCCGCGAGCTCGACCACGAGCCACGCGAACGCAACCCGGCCCACCAGCCCGACGAGACGCTTGCCGCGCCACGACTGGTAAATGCCGATGGCCGGAAAGAACACGATGACGAGCAGGCAGTCGAACAGCACCGTCGTGCGCTGCAGGTCGTTGAGCCAGATGCTGCCGCCGTGCAGTGCGGCGGCGATCAGCGCCCCCGCTACGACCATCGCGATATCGATGACTCTCGCCAGCACGCTCAACATGTCTGCTTCCTCTTTGAACAGGCGTTTGCCGAACAGCTCCTCGTGCGACCCGTGCCGCACATTCGATTCAAACGTTGCATGACGCTATTGAAGCGGTAAGAAAATTCCGCCTCAAGCGCACAAGTATTTCGAAAAATAATCGGAAATTCTTGCTGCGTAGTTTTTGAATTAAATCGGCAGCTTTTCCCGAAATGATCGCGAATCGGGAATTTTTCGGAAGCTTTACGGTTTCCGCTCGCCCTTTGCGGACGGTCAACACCAGCCGATTCACCGATTTATTTTTTACTTTTTTATTTGCACCGGATGCTGGCGAGGAAAATTCTTCCCGGTGAATGCCCGGCGAATATCAGGCAATGGACCCGGTTTTATTGTCGATTTACTTCATGCTACAACGGCAGGCACTGACTTCAACCGTGGAGAGTGTCAACATGAATGCTCCGGCCGTGGCTGCCGAAACGCGCCATTCCCCTTCCGCCGCACCCGCCGCCGGCACGCGCGTCGCCGTGCAACCGGTGATTCTCGCCGGCGGCTCCGGCACGCGCCTGTGGCCGATGTCGCGCGAGCGCTTTCCGAAACAGCTGATCGGCTTGCTCGGCGAACATTCGTTGCTGCAGTCGACCGCGCTGCGCCTCGACGGCCTGGCGGGCGATCATCCGCTGACCGACGACGTGCTGATCGTATGCGGCGAGGATCACCGTTTCACGACCGCCGAACAGCTGCGCCTGACCGGCAAGTCCGCGTCGATCATGCTCGAGCCGATCGCCCGCGACACCGCGCCCGCGCTGACGCTCGCCGCGCTGCGGCTCGTCGCCGACGGCAACGACGCGATCATGACCGTGATGCCGGCCGACCATGCGGTGGCCGACCTGCCGCGCTTTCACGCCGCGGTCGCGGCCGGCGTGCACTGCGCGAAGCAAGGCCGGATCGCGACGATGGGCATCGTGCCCAAGCACGCGGAAACCGGCTACGGCTACATCCGCGTCGGCGCGCCGCTCGGCGACGCCGCGACGGGCAGCCTCGACGTGCGCCGCCTCGATCGTTTCGTCGAGAAACCGCATCTCGAACTCGCTCAGCAGTACGTCGCATCGGGCGAATACTGGTGGAACAGCGGGATCTTCATCGTGCGCGCATCGGTGTGGCTGAAGGCGATCCGCCAGCTCGAACCCGCGATCTACGCGGCCTGCGAACAGGCCGTCGCCCAAGGCAAGGCCGATGGTGATTTCTTCCGCGTCGATCGCGACGCATTCGCCGCGTCGCCGTCGAACTCGATCGACTACGCGGTGATGGAGCCGCTCGCGAGCCTGCCGCAACTGTGCGAGAGCGTCGTCGTGCCGCTCGACGCGGGCTGGTCGGACGTCGGCTCGTGGGATGCGATCTGGCAGATCTCGGAGAAGGACGAAGCCGGCAACGTCGGCCGCGGCCACGTGCTGCTCGAAGACGCGGAATCGACGTTCGCGCATTCGGAAAGCCGGCTCGTCGCCTGCGTCGGCACGCAGAACCTCGTCGTCGTCGAAACCCCCGACGCCGTGCTCGTCGCGGACAAGTCGCGCGTGCAGGACGTGAAGAAAATCGTCGGGCGCATCAAGGCGCAACGCGGCGCGGAAGCGTCCGATCACCGCAAGGTGCATCGCCCGTGGGGCCACTACGACTCGGTCGACATGGGCGAACGCTTCCAGGTGAAACGCATCGTCGTGAAACCGGGTGCGCGGCTGTCGCTGCAGATGCACCACCACCGCGCCGAACACTGGATCGTCGTGCGCGGCACCGCGCGCATCACGCGCGGCGACGAAACGTTCCTGCTGTCCGAAAACGAATCGACGTACATCCCGCTCGGCGTGTCGCATCGCCTCGAGAACCCGGGCAAGATGCCGCTCGAGCTGATCGAAGTGCAGTCGGGTGCGTATCTCGGCGAGGACGACATCGTCCGCTTCGACGATACCTACGGCCGCCAGTAACACACGTACACGCCCGGGGCGCCGCTTCGACGGCGGCGCCCCGGGCGATGCAGGCATGGAAAGACGAGGCTTCCGAGCGGGCGTCGTGGCACACGACGGCCCGCCCGTTTCACCGGTGCGGCGATCAGCCCACGCGGTACACGTATTCGCGACGCTCCTGCTGCACCGGATCGTTGCGGCTTTCGGACAGCGCGCTCGTGTGACGCTCGGCGATGAAGCGCTTGATGTCCGACTCCGCACGCGCGAGCGCGGACAGGCCGGCCAGCACCTCGCCTTGCGGCGCGCGTGCCGGTTCGTCGCTCGCGCCATGGCGATCGATCCACTGACGTGCCCAGTCGAGCGCGAACTGCTCGGCTTCCTCGGCATCGGTGAAGCGCGGGCCGATCAGGCCCGAACGCTCGACGCGCCGCTCGTCCTGCGAGATCTCGGCCCACGCGCGATACATCAGGTTCTGCACGGGCTGCGCGATGCCGCGGATCGTATAGCCGCGATACTCGTCGACTTGCGGTTCGGCCGCGGCGAAGCTCGCCGACGACGCACGCGCATGGCGCAACTCCACCGACCGCGCGCCCGGCACCACGAACGACGCGTCGGACGGCCGCGCTTCGGCGTCGTCCTGGATGGACGACTGCGACGCGCCTTCGCCACCCCAAACGTTTGCGTGCGCGACCGGCAATTGCCACGACTCGGGGTTTTGCCAGAACACGCCACGCAAGCGATCGTTGTCGGGCACGGGCTCGGCACGGCGTGCGGGCACGACCGGCACCGGCGGCGGCGGGATATACGCGAACGTGCGCCCGCTGAACTGGGTCAGCACGTCGATCATCTGCAGCAGCGTGCCGGACGCCAGCCATTCCTCGTAACGGCGACGGCACGTCGGCCCGGACGGGTAACGACCGGGCAGCTTCGACCAGGCTTCACCGGTCGTCAGGATCCAGAGCACCGCGTTGGCGACGACGCGCGGTTCGGCACGCGGACGCCCACGACGGTTCAGCCGGATGGGTTCATCGGCGATCAGCGTTGAAAGACGAAACCACTCTTCATCGGTAAGCTCATCGAAGAACATAGTAGATCTCTCCACGCAGCCAGGCCGGGGCTGCGATTGGCGGCGCCATCGCGACACATCGCGTCGCGGGGCGGCCAGGTTGCACATTATGCTTATCCGGTGTTGTGCATGCCGGTGCGACACCGCACTTTCACGGTGCCGCCATTCCCGGCAATGGCGCACAAATCACGGTCTCACTCCAATGTGGGAATTTTTGTGCACGAAGCATACCATCCCTAGGGTTTATCTCAATATGACAATGACTTAATGTTACGCACTGAAACAACCTGCCAAGGGTGCGTAATGTATTTATGCTTGAATTTTTTTGCGGGATCTTTATGCCCGACGCTGCAAAGGCCCGTCTGGCGGGGCTCTACAGCGTATGAAGAATGCCCGCGAATGGGCATTTTCGGGCCGCTCCGCCCCCTGCCGGCAACAATCCCGCGCATTGCTTCCCAACATCGGTAAATCAGGGAAAAAAGCGTAACAAGATATTCACGAATCGGTAAATCATTCAAATTTCGCCGATTTTAATTATCTCCGTGCACAATCTTTTTATTGTTTCTCTGCGAGTGATGAAAGCACGGTGACGTGCGATGCACGTCTTTCGCTGGATGCAAGTTCGTGACGCCTGTTACATCTTCGCGGCCGCAGGCGAGCGATACGCGCCGCATCGCGTGCGGAGATCGCGTTTCGGGTCGGAACGGAAAAATGGACACCGGTGCGCGGGACGCACCGGAAGTGCCGGAAGCGCCGCTGACGTGCTGCGGATGCGTCAGCGCAGATCGCCGGCCAGCGATGCGGTCACGTCTGCGTCCACGCGCTGCGCCGGCATCGTGTAGGCCGGGTGATCGCAGCCGATCGACAGCGCCGCCCCGCCCTTGAGCGCCGCGCGCATCGGCGCGTCGAGCTCGAAGCGCAAGAAGTGCACGGCCGACGTCTTCTCGGCATTGTCGCGCTCGAGATCCTCGTCGGCGATCGCATAAATGCGCGCGTGGCCGTCGACCTGCAGGTACACGCGATCCTCGACACCGATCAGCCGCGCGAGCGCCGCCCGCCGTTCGACCTCGTGCTCATACTCGATCTGCATCGTCGCCTTCAGGTTCGTGCCGTCGGGCACGAGCGGCAGATACGCTTCCAGCTCCCCTTCGATGCCGGCCTGGTCGAAGATCTTCTCGATGTGCAGCATCTCCTGGATCTGATAGCGGATCGTCGTCTCGTCCTCGAACAGGAAGCGCAGGTGGTTGCCGAGGGCTACCGCGCGGCGGCGCTTGTACGCGACGAGCCGCGCGTGTTCGGCCTTGCGGATCTTCGCGTACGCTTCGAGCGTCAGCAGGGAGTCGCGGGTCAACGTCATGGGATGTCCTCGTGGGTCGGCCGGCGGCGGCTCAGATGCCGTATGCGCGGCGCAGCAGCGTGAGCGGATGCGCGAGCGGCGCGGACGGCAGCCCGTTCTCGTCGATGCCCTGCACGATGTGATGGCCGGCCAGCGCGCAGTCCGACGACACGAAATCCGGCTGCGGCTCGGCCATCGCCTTGAACACGGGGCCGCCGATCCGCATCGCGTCCGCATGAAACTCCTTTTTCACGCCGAACGTGCCCGCGTGGCCCGAGCAGCGCTCGACGACGTTCACGCGCGTATCGGGCACGAGCGACAGCGCGTCGGCCGTCTTGCGGCCGATGTTCTGCACGCGCGCATGGCACGGCACGTGATACGACACGGTGCCGAGGCCCGTCTTGAAATCGGTCTTCAGCAACCCGTCGCGATGCCGCGCGATCACGTATTCGAACGGATCCCAGAATGCGTCGGCCACCGCGCGCACCGCGTCGTCGCCGGGGAACATCAGCGGCAGCTCGCTCTTGTACATCAGCACGCAGCTCGGAATCGCGCCGATCAGTGCATAACCTTCGCGCGCATAGCGCTCGAGTACGGGCAGGTTCACGTCCTTCTTCGCGGCCACGCCGGCGAGATTGCCCTGCTCGAGCAGCGGCATTCCGCAGCAGGCTTCGCGCGTGACGAGCTCGTAAGGGATGTCGTTGTGCGCGAGGATCGCGAGCAGGTCGTGGCCGATGCCCGGCTCGTTGAAATTCACGTAGCAGGTCGCGTAGATCGCGACCTTGCCGGGCGTGCGTTCGCCGTCGCGCACGGGCAGGCCGTCCGACGGTTTCGCCGCGCGCCGGAACTTGCGCGGCGCGAATTCCGGCAGCCACGCATGGCGATCGACGCCGAGCGTCGCTTCGAGCGCATGACGCGCGGGCGGCGTACGGTTCACCGCGTTCACCGCCTGCGTGACGATCGGAATGCCGGCAAAGTGACCGAGCGCGTCGGTGTTCGACAGCACCTTGTCGCGCAACGTCGCTTCGCCGCGCTTGTAGCGCGCGGCCTTGCCGCGCAGCATCAGGTGCGGGAAGTCGACGTTCCATGCGTGCGGCGGCACGTACGGGCATTTCGTCATGTAGCAGAGGTCGCACAGGTAGCACTGGTCGACGACCTTGCCGAACGCCGCCTTCGGCACTTCCTCGATATCGCCCATCGGCGTGTCGTCGACCAGGTCGAACAGCGTCGGAAACGCGCCGCACAGCGACACGCAGCGCCGGCATCCGGCACAGATGTCGAACACGCGCGTCATTTCCGCGTCGATCGCGGCCTGGTCGTAGAACGCATCGGACTGCCAGTCGAGCGGATGCCGGGTCGGGGCTTCGAGACTGCCTTCCTTGTGGGGCATGGGGCGCTCCAGCGTGGCGCGCATGCGCGCCAGCGCCGCCCGCGCGATGCGGGCAGCGATGAACGAACAGCCGGCCGCTTGCCGGTCGCACGGCCTGCCGTGCGGCCCGCGGCGGCCCGTCAGTCGACGAGACTGTCCAGCGCCTTCGTATAGCGGTTCGCGTGGCTGCGTTCGGCCTTCGCGAGCGTCTCGAACCAGTTCGCGATTTCGTCGAAGCCCTCGTCGCGCGCCGTCTTCGCCATGCCCGGATACATGTCCGTGTATTCGTGCGTTTCGCCGGCGATCGCCGATTCGAGATTCAGTCGCGATGAACCGAACGGCAAGCCCGTTGCCGGATCGCCGACGGCTTCCAGGTATTCGAGATGGCCGTGCGCATGGCCGGTTTCGCCTTCGGCGGTCGAGCGGAACAGCGCGGCGACGTCGTTCTGGCCTTCGACGTCAGCCTTCGAAGCGAAATACAGATAACGCCGGTTCGCCTGCGATTCGCCCGCGAATGCGGCCTTCAGGTTCTCTTCGGTTTTGCTGCCCTTGAGTTGAGCCATTTGCGCCTCCGTTCGAGTCGGCGCGGCCGCGTGCGAAGCCGGGCCGATCAGGTATGTGGGGAACGATGCGTGCGCCGCGGCGCGCGTATCGTGCTCTTCAATCTAGGCGCTCGCGTTCGCATCCCCCAATAGGCTTTTTCAATCCGGACGATAGTCGGCGCGTTGCGCGGCGGGGCGGGATGCGTTGCCGGGTGGCGGGTGGTGTCCGGTGCGCGGCGCGCGTTCGCGTTCGCGTTCGCGTTCGCGTTCGCGTGTGCGTGTGCGTGTGCGTGCTGGGCGCTGCGCGCCTCACGCGTCGGTCGCACGCCTGAGCAGCAGTTCGCGCTCGCGCTCGTTGCGCGTCAGTTCCGCCGCGCGGCGGAATTCGGCCTTGGCCTCGTCGGCGCGGCCGAGCTTCGCCAGCAGGTCGCCGCGCACGCTCGGCAGCCAGTGATAGCGCGCAAGCGCCGGATCGTCGCGCAGCACGTCGACGAGTTCGAGCGCCGCGGCGGGCCCGAATGCCATCCCGACGGCCACCGCGCGATTCAGTTCGACGACCGGCGACGGCGCGACCTCGGCGAGCGCGTCGTACAGCGCGACGATCTGCGGCCAGTCCGTGTCCGCCGCCTGCCGCGCACGCGCATGGCAGGCGGCGAGTGCAGCCTGCAACGCATACGGCCCGCGCACGCCGCCGAGCTTCGTCGCCTGCTCCAGCGCCGCGAGGCCGCGCCGGATCAAGAGCGGATCCCAGCGGCTGCGATCCTGGTCGAGCAGCAGGACGGGCCGGCCCTGCGCGTCGGTGCGCGCGTGCATGCGCGACGCCTGCAGTTCCATCAACGCGACGAGCCCGAGCACTTCGCTCTCGTCCGGCGCCAGCCCGGCCAGCACGCGGCCGAGCCGCAGCGCCTCGTCGCACAGCGCCGGGCGTGTCCAGTCGTCGCCCGCGGTCGCCGCGTGGCCTTCGTTGAACACGAGATAGATCACCTCGAGCACCGACGCGAGCCGCGCGGGCCGCGCATCGGCGGCCGGCACCTCGAACGGCACGTGCGCGGCCGCGAGCGTGCGCTTGGCGCGCACGATCCGCTGCGCGATCGTCGGCTCGGGCGTCAGGAACGCGCGCGCGATCTCGCCTGTCGTCAGCCCGCCGAGCAGCCGCAGCGTCAGCGCGACGCGCGCATCGGTCGACAGCACCGGGTGGCACGACGTGAAGATCAGCCTCAGCAGATCGTCGCCGATGTCGTCGTCGCTCGCGTCGGCGAGCGCATCCGCGATGTCGGGCACGACATGCGCTTCGAGCGCGTCCATCTCGTGGCCGAGCTGGTCGCGCTTCGCCGCGTGGAGCGACTCCTGCCGGACCCGGTCGAGCGCGCGGCGCTTCACGGCCGTCATCAGCCACGCGGCCGGGTTGTCGGGCACGCCGTCGACGGGCCAGTGCTCGAGCGCCGCGACGAGCGTGTCCTGCGCCAGCTCCTCGGCCACGCCGACGTCGCGCACCACGCGCGCGGCGCGCGCGATGATCTTGGGCGCCTCGATCCGCCAGACCGCTTCGATCGCACGGTGAGTCGCCTCGAGCGTCACGACGCCTGCCCCTGGGCGGACGCATCCAGCGGCATGGCCATCAGCTCCCATGCATGGCCGTCCGGATCGTCGAACCCGTGGCCGTACATGTTCGGATACTCGCGCGGCGCCTGCGGCGCGGACCCGCCGGCCGCGAGCGCCTTCGCGACGATCGCGTCGACCTCGGCGCGGCTGTCGCACGACAGGCACGTCAGCGCCTGCACCTGCGTCGCCGGATCGACGATGGTCTTGCCGGTGAAGGTCTGGAAAAACGGCCGCACGAGCAGCATCGCGAAAATCGTGTCGCTGATCTTGATGCAGGCGGCCTGTTCGTTGGTGTAGGCCGGCACGACCTCGAAACCGAGTGCCTGGTAGAACGTCTTCGCGCGCGGCAGGTCGGCCACGGGCAGGTTGATGAAAACCATCTTGTGCATGACGGATGCTCCGGTGAGACTGGATTCGGGTGGATTCAGGCCTGGGTGCGGCCGACGTGGAGATCGCGGAAGCGCTCGACCGCGTCGCTCGGGGTGAGGTCGTCGAGCTCGAACAGCGGCCGCACCTCGATCTCGCAGTCCATTTCGGCGCCGAACGGCGCGGGGAACCGGCGCGTCCATTCGAGCGCCTCGTCGCGCGAACGCACCTGGATCAGCGTATAGCCGGCTATCAGTTCCTTCGTTTCGGCGAACGGGCCGTCGATCACCGTGCCCTTGCCGCCCGTGTAGCGCACGCGCCAGCCGCGCGCGCTCGGCCGCAGCCCGTTCGCGTCGAGCAGCACGCCGGCCCTGGCCAGTTCCTCGTGGTAGACGGTCATGGCTTCGACCAGCCGGTTGTCCGGCAACGCGTCGGATTCGCTGACGGCGTTCGCCCGGATCATGATCATGAATCGCATCGTTTACTCCTTGTCATCGGTGGCAGGCGGCGCCCGTTCGGCGGCGCCTTATCCGGACGACGGCCGGAAGACGCCCGGATCGACACGTTCCGCGAACAATCAGGGTAAATACCGAGTCGCGGCATTCACAGGAAGCACGGGCCGACCGCGCGTACCTCGACCGTGCACCATTGCGCGGCCGGGCACTGGCGCGCGATCTCGATCGCTTCCTCGCGGGTGTCGACGTCGACGAGGAAGAAGCCGCCGACCATCTCCTTCACCTCCGCGAACGGGCCGTCGAGCAGGCGCGTCTCGCCGTCGCGCACCTGCACGCGCGTGCCGCGCTCGGAACGCTCCAGCGACTCGACACCGCGCAGCACGCCGCGCGCCTTCAGCGTCTCGGCGAAATCGACCATCCGCGCGTACAGCGCCTGGCCTTCGTCGAGCGTGCGCTCGGCACGCTGGTCGGTCGGCTCGACAATCAACAGCATGTAGGACATGGATTTCTCCTGTGGGAACGGGGCGCGGCAGCGTGTGCTGCGCGATCGGGATGCGCCGCCGATGCAAAAGCGTAACAGCCGCCGTGCGCGTTGCATCGTCGGCCGATCGGCACACTGGCCGGACGGCCAATTTCGCCGCTTCCCGACATTTTGCCGTCAAGATGCTTTCCCGAATCGTCGGATTTTCTTCCTGTGGACCGCCCCATGTCACGCCTGCTTTCGCCGCCTGCCGTTGCAGCGTTCTTCGTCCTCTCCACCCTCTTCGTCCTCTTCGCCGGGCCCGCCGCGGCCGCGCCGCCGGTCAGCGCCGGCTGCGGCGGCGCAACCACGCCGATTGCCGACCTCCGCGGCGCCGGCGGCCCGTCGCCGCTGGCCGGGCAAACGACCTCGATCGAGGCGATCGTCACCGCGGCATTCACCGGCGCCGACGGCCTGGGCGGCTTCTTCGTCCAGCAGGCCGACGCGCAGCGACAGCACCGGCCGGGCGTCCCGGAAGGCGTGTTCGTGTACGCACCGAACGCGCGTGCTAAGGCCGGCGATCTCGTGCATCTCACGGGCCGCGTCGACGAGCGCTACGGCCGGACGCAGTTCACACTGTCGGGCGGCATGACCGTCTGCGCAAGCGGGCAGACCGTCACCCCGGCGACGCTTACGCTGCCGGTCGCCACGTTATCCGTGCTGGCCGCGCATGAGGGCATGCGTGTGCGCCTGCCGCAAACGCTGACGGTCAGCGATACCCACGCACTCGGCCGCTACGGCAGCGTCGTCCTCAGCCACGGCCGGCTGCGCATCCCGACCCACGTCGCACCGCCGGCCGAGGCCGCCACGCTCGCGGCAGCCAACGCACGCAACCGCATCGTGCTCGACGACGGCTCGAACCGCCGCGATCCCGCAACCGTGCGCTATCCGCCACCCGCGCTCAGCGCCGCCAACACGCTGCGCGCGGGCTACACGGTGCGCGGCGTCGACGGTGTGCTCGAACTGCGCTACGGCGCATGGAGGCTGCAACCGGTTGCCGGCGCGGCGCCCGTCTTCGATTCCGCCTCGAACCCGCGTACCGATGCGCCGGCCCGTCATCCCGATGCCGACGCGCGCATCGTGTCGTTCAACGTATTCAACTATTTCAATGGTGACGGGCACGGCGGCGGATTCGATGCCCCGGCCGGCCGAGGCGCGAAAACGCCCGCCGTGTTCGCGCGGCAGGAGGCGAAGATCGTTGCGGCATTGCGCGCGCTGCGTGCCGACGTGATCGGGCTGATGGAAATCGCGAACAACGGCCACGGCGACACGAGCGCCGTGCGGCGTCTCGCCGCGCAGCTTGGCGAAGGCTGGCGCGCGGTCGATCCCGGCACCGCGCGGCCCGGCCGCGATGCAATCGCGGTCGCGCTGCTGTACGACAGCCGCACGGTCGAGCCGGTCGGCCGCGCCGCGACCGTCTCGCTCGGCGGCCGGCATCGCCCGCCGCTCGCGCAGACATTCCGGCGCATCGGCGGCACGCGCGCGTTGACGGTCGCGGTCAATCACCTGAAATCGAAGAACTGCCCGATCGCGACCGGCGCCGATCTCGACCGGTCGGACGGCCAGGGCTGCTGGAACGCGGCGCGCACGCGGGCCGCCGTGCGCATCGCCGGCTGGCTCGCCGGATCGCCGACAGGCGCCGCGGCCGATGGCGTACTGCTGGTCGGCGACCTGAACAGCTATGCGAAGGAAGATCCGGTTCGCGCGCTCGAATCGCGCGGCTACGCGAACCTGGTGGCGCGCTTCGTCGGCGATACTGCGTACAGCTACGTATTTCGCGGCGAGGCCGGCAGCCTCGATCACGCGCTCGCGACGCCGGCCCTGACCGCGCGCGTCAAAGCCGTGCACGTCTGGCACATCAACGCCGATGAACCGTCTGCACTGCAACCCGTGCCCGATTACAAAACGGCCGCACATCGGTCGTCCTATTACGCACCCGACGCGTATCGATCGTCGGACCACGATCCCGTCGTCGTCGACCTTGCACTGGACAACGGCTCGCGAATGCCGGCCGCAGGCACAAACCCTGCTCGCCCGTACAGCGTCGATTAGTGCATTTGCATCAGCCCATCGCCTGCAATGGCACTATTTACCTGGTACCCCGGGCGACGCCATATTTACCGGACATTCACTTCGTATCGCTTCTTGTTGCACGCGTTTCGCCCATTTGAGAATTTTTTTCAATCTTCGCGCGGCCCCGCGTGGCGGGGCTTTCCGGCAAATCCGCCAACGAATTGAAAATTTGTCTCGAAACTCAACCGGGCCAAGTGAATCACATTAGTTGCTGGGATTCGTCTTATCTTCAAATTGGCCTTGAATCGAAGGAGGATAAACACCATGGCGCTCACTGACTCGATCGAACACAAGCTGGACCGCGGCCTGTCCGACATTCGTCGCACGGGCCGGCGCGTGGGACGCACGACGCGCTCGGCCGCCCGCGACCTGCATGCCGACGTCACCGACGATCTGCGCGGGCTGGTCGATGAACTCGAAGATCTGCTGAAAAACGACGGCGACGGCGATATTGCCGCGCTGCGCAAGCGCGTCCAATCCAGGCTCGATGAAGCACGCGGCGCGCTCGACCATGCGTCGGGCAGCGCAGCCGCCCGGCTGCGCGATTCCGCCGAACGCGTGTCGCAGGTCGTGCAAGACAACCCGTGGCAAACCGCCGGCGTCGTTGCCGGCCTCGCGTTCGTTGCGGGCCTGCTCCTTGCCCGCCGTTGAACGGAGCCGGCCGTTCCGACGCCCGCCCCGTCCGTCCTCAATCAGACAAAGAAGGAGAAACGCCATGCAGAAGACCTTTGCCATGAAAGCCGCCGCCGCCGTCCTGCTCGGCAGCCTCGCGCTCGCCGGCTGCACGACCACGCCGGACAAGCCGGAAGGCGCCGCGGCCAGCGCGTCGAAGCGCCAGTCGATCGACGCCAGCGTCAACGCGACGCTCTCGCGCCTCTATTCGACGGTGCCGGGCTCGCGTGAACTCGTCGCGAAATCGCGCGGCGTGCTCGTGTTCCCGAGCGTGCTGCAGGCCGGCTTCATCGTCGGCGGCCAGTCGGGCAACGGCGCGCTGCGCGTCGGCGGCAGCACGGTCGGCTACTACAACACGTCGTCGCTGTCGGTCGGCCTGCAGGCCGGCGCGCAGTCGAAGGCGGTCGTGTTCCTGTTCATGACGCAGGATGCGCTCGACTCGTTCCGCAAGTCCGAAGGCTGGTCGGCCGGCGCCGACGCGTCGGTCGCGGTCGTGAAGGTCGGCGCGAACGGCGCGGTCGACTCCAACACGGCCACCGCACCGGTCGAGGTGCTGATCCTGACCAACGCCGGCCTGATGGGCGACCTGTCGGTGAACGGCACGAAGGTCACGAAGCTCAACATCTGACGATGCGGCACGCGGCGTTGCGCCGCGTTTGCTTCCCGGCAGCGCCGCGGCCCCGGCCGCGGCGTTTTCGCATGTGCCGCGCGCAGCCGCTATGATGGCGGCACCTTTGCGGGCATACTCCGGTTCGGGCCGCCTGGCGGATGGCCGCCCGCAGCGCGTTGCGCCGTGAACCCGTGACGATCGCGAACCGATCGCGCACGGGGCAACGAGATTCAATCAAACCACGCATCAATCTGCGCGAATGTCATCCATGGATAGCGGACACGACCACCAAAAATTCTTCTATTTCCTGCTGGCCGCGGTCACCGTCGGACTCTGCTGGATTCTCACGCCGTTTTCCGGCGCCGTGTTCTGGGGCACCATACTTGCGATCCTCTTCCAGCCCGTGCAGCGGTGGCTCGCCGCACGCTTCGGCAAGCGGCGCAACCTGGCCGCGCTCGTGACGCTGTCGCTGATCGTGCTGATCGTGATCCTGCCGCTCGTGTTCGTCGCCGCGACGCTCGTGCAGGAAATCGCGTACGTGTACCAGGAAATCAAGACCGCGCAGCCGAACTATTCGCAGTACTTTCAGGACATCATCCACGCGCTGCCTACGTCGATCCAGCATCTGCTGCAGAAATACGGCCTGAGCAACCTCCCGGGCATCCAGAAGAAGCTGACCGATGGCGCCGCTCAGATCAGCCAGCTCGCGGCAACCCAGGCGCTCAGCATTGGCCAGAACACCTTCCAGTTCGTCGTGAGCTTCGGCGTGATGCTCTACATGGTGTTCTTCCTGCTGCGCGACGGCGGCGAGATCGGCCGCCGCGTGCGCCGCGCGCTGCCGCTCGACGACGAGCACAAGAACCTGCTGCTGGCCAAGTTCACGACGGTCGTGCGCGCGACGGTGAAGGGCAACATCGCGGTCGCGCTCGTGCAGGGCGCGCTCGGCGGCCTGATCTTCTGGATCCTCGGGATCGAAGGCGTCGTGCTGTGGGGCGCGCTGATGGCGTTCCTGTCGCTGCTGCCCGCGATCGGCGCGAGCCTCGTGTGGGTGCCGGCCGCGCTCTACTTCCTGATGATCGGCGCGGTGTGGAAATGCGCGATCCTCGTCGCGTTCTGCGTGGGCGTGATCGGTCTCGTCGACAACCTGCTGCGCCCGATCCTCGTCGGCAAGGACACGAAGATGCCCGACTGGGTCGTGCTGATCTCGACGCTTGGCGGGATGGCACTGTTCGGCATCACCGGCTTCGTGATCGGGCCGCTCGTCGCCGCGCTGTTCATGGCGAGCTGGGACATCTACGCACGCGCCGAACAGAACGAATGACGCAACGCGTGGCCACGTGCCACGCCCCTGCCGACGCGCGCCGTCACGGATGACGAATGCGGATCACGACGGGCGCCACGGCGCCCGTCGCGTCATCCGCCGCGAGCGTCATCACGCCGCCATCTGCTGGCAATCACTTTAGGGAGACACGCCCCGACAATACATGAGACAAGTCCGAAACTTGGGCGCGGTTGATCGACCGCCTCGCGGTCGACACCCTCTCGCGGCAGCGTGCGAACGACATCGCACGCCGAGCCGCGGGCCGCTCACGCGTCCGGATCGACGCGCAGCACGAGCTTGCCGCGATGATCGCCGTCGAACAGGCGATTCAGCACGTCGGGCGCGTTTTCGAGACCGTCTGCGACCGTCTCCTCGGCCTTGAGCCGGCCGTCGCGCAGCCAGCCCGAGAGCGTCTGCACGGCCTCGCGGCTCTTGCGATAGTCGAGGATCAGGAAGCCGCGCATCGTCAGCCGCTTCGAGATCAGCACGCCGACGTCGTCCGCCGCCCGGCCGCTGTTGTAGTTCGAGATCACGCCGCACAGCGCGACGCGCCCGCCGATCACCATCCGCGACAGTACCGCGCGCATCACCTCGCCGCCGACGTTCTCGAAATTCACGTGCACGCCGTCCGGCGTCGCGGCCTTCAGCTGCTGACGGAAATCGTCGGCCTTGTAGTCGACGGCCGCATCGAAGCCGAGCGTCTCGGTCAGGTAGCGGCACTTGTCCGCGCCGCCCGCGATACCGACCACGCGCGCGCCGTGGATCTTGCCGATCTGGCCGGCGATCGAGCCGACCGAACCGGCCGCCGCCGATACCACGAGCGTCTCGCCCGGCTGCACCGGCGCGATGTCGGTCAGCCCGTAGTACGCGGTCAGCCCGCTCATCCCGCACGCACCGAGCAGCGTCGGCAGCGGCAGGCCCGACTGCGCGGGCAGCTTCACGAGCTGCGCGGCCTGGTCGGCCGGCACGACCGCATAGTCCTGCCAGCCGACGAGCCCCTGCACGAGATCGCCTTCCGCGAAACCCGCGTTGCGCGACGCCACCACGCGCCCGATGCCGAGCGCGCGCATCACCTCGCCGATCGCCACCGGCGGCAGGTATTGCGGCACGTCGCTCATCCACACGCGGTTGGTCGGGTCCATCGACAGGTACAGCACGCGCACGAGCACCTCGCCGTCCGCGAGCGCCGGCACGGGCGCTTCGGCGAGCGAGAAATGTTCGCGGCCGACCCGCCCTTCCGGGCGCGTCTTCAGCAGCAGTTGGCGGTTCACGGGTGTGGACACGATGTTCTCCTCCGGTCGTTGTGGTTCGGGATGCGCGTCAGACCGCGCACATGCCGCCGTCGATCACGAGTTCGGCGGCCGTCACGAAGCGGCTCTCGTCGGACGCGAGATAAACGGCCGCGTGCGCGACGTCGTCCGGCTCGCCGAGCCGGCGCAGCGGAATGCCCCGCGCGAGCTTGCGCGTCGCGTCGCGTTCGCCGAGCGACTGGAACAGCGGCTCGACGATCCCCGTGCGGATGAACGCCGGGTGAATCGAATTGCAGCGCACGTCGATCTCACGACGCGCGCAGTCGATCGCGACCGACTTCGTGAGCGATGCGACGGCCGCCTTCGACGCGTTGTACGCGGTGAAATCCGGTTCGACCTTGAACGCGGCGACCGACGAGATGTTGATGATCGACGCGGGATGGCTCTCGGCCAGATACGACAGCGCATGCTTGCAGCCGAGCACGATGCTCTCGACGTTGATCGCCATCACGCGCCGCCATTCGTTCAGCTCGATTTGCGCGGGCGAGCCGATCGAGCCGACGCCCGCGTTGTTGACGAGCACCGACAGCCCGCCCATCGCGTCGACCGCCTGCGCGAGCAGCGCCTGCCAGCGCGCTTCGTCGCGCACGTCCTGCGTCGCGGCGAACGCGACCGGCGTCGCATGGCCCGCGTTGAGTTCCTGCGCGAACGCGTCGAGCACCGCCGCGTCGGCGATGTCGGTCACGAACACGCGCGCGCCCTGCTCGACCATCCGGCGCGCGATCGCGCGGCCGAGGCCGCCCGCGGCGCCCGTGATGTATGCGCACTTGCCGGCAAGGCGCGAAGAAACGACTGTCATGTGACCTGCTCCTATCGTGAATCGTCGCCGCGGAACGCTGCCGCGACGGATGTTCCGTGCCGGTTCCCGCCAGCGCGGGCCGGTTGACCCTTCGCCGCCATCACGAGGCGCCGCACGGTTTCCGCGAGTATATCGAGATGAGCGTGACGCGCGCCGGACACGCCGGGCAGCCCGCCCCGGTTGAACGACAGCCAGCGTACGCGAATGCCGCCGATCGATGAAATGAATCTTCGTTATGCCCGGTCATAGGCTGGGCTCATGACCTTCGCGTATCGGCACACACGCGCAAGCCGGCGCGGCCGGTCACGCAGACCGGCCGGTTCGTCGAATCGTGTCATGGCGAGGGTCGGGTTCCGCGCAGGCGAGGAAGCAATCGGGAAGACGGGCGGCGTGGAATCGTGCAACCGCCGGGCGAATGCGGCAGGAAAGCGGCGCGGAGGCACCGCGGCCGGCGACCGTCAGAAGCCGTCGCCCGACGGCGCGCGCACGAACGCGCAGAGTTGCGGCGAATGCGTGTCGATCATCTGCTGGAACGGCGCGCGGTGCCCGTACGCGATGCCGGACACGAGCAGCAGGCACACGGCCGCGACGCGCGGCGAGAATGCGCGCTGCCGCACACCGTCGTAGCCGCGCAGGAACACCAGCGCGACCAGCGCGCCGAGCATCCAGCCGACGATCACTTCAGGAACGGTATGCGAATGATCGAACACGCGCGCGACGGCCGTGACCGCGCCGATGGCCAGCCCGGCCGCGATGCCGGGCACCTTGCCCGGCCGGAACGCCTGCCACAGCATCGACAGCGCGACGGTCCACACCGACGTCGACAGCATCGTATGGCCGCTGATCACGCGGAAATCGAATTGCGGAAGCTCGATGCCGCACCCGGCATACAGGATCTTCGTGGCGCCGACGACGCCCATGCCGGCAGCGAGCAGCACGCCCCAGCGGGCGGCGAGGCGCCAGTCGGTCAGCGCGAGCCAGGCCGCGCAGGTCAGCGCGATCGGCAAGGTCAGCGCGGCATCGCCGATGTTGCTGATTTCACTCCACATAACGGACTTCGGACGACGATCGAAAGGCCGCAGTTTACCGCATGCGCGCCGCGCGACTGTGTCAGCCTGTGACAGGCTGTATCAGCCCGCGACACCGGTAATCAGCAGCAGGTTCGTGCCGGTGATGACGACGAACAGCGCCCACGCGGCGGCCTGCATCCCGCGCCCGATCGTGTGCTCGCCCATCGTGTTGCGATCGCTGACCGAGCGGATCAGCGGCCACATCGCGAACGGCAGCTGCAGGCTCAGCAGCACCTGGCTCCACACGAGCAGTTTCCCGACCGAGCCGTCGCCGAGCCACAGCACGCCGATCAGCGCGGGCACGAGCGCGAGCCCGCGCGTGATCAGCCGGCGCTGGTAGCACGGAATCTTCGTATGCAGGAAGCCGTCCATGATCACCTGGCCGGCGATCGTGCCGGTAAGCGTCGAACTCTGCCCCGACGCGAGCAGCGCGATGCCGAACAGCAGCGCGGCCGCGCCGCCCGCGATCGGCGTAATCAGGTTGTAGGCCTGCTCGATGTCGGTCACGTTGTGCTGGCCCGTTGCATGGAACGCCGCGCCCGCGACGATCAGGATCGCCGCGTTGACGAGCATCGCGACGAACAGCGACACGCAGGTATCGATGCGCACCAGCGCGAGCGTGTCGCGGATCACCCCGCGCGCCCCGCCGACCACGCGCCGGGTCTGCACGACCGACGAATGCAGGTACAGGTTGTGCGGCATGATCGTCGCGCCGACGATGCCGAGCGCGAGCACGATCGCGTCCTTGCGGTCGTGGCCCGGATCGCCCGGCACCAGCCCGCCGGCCACCGCGTGCCAGTCGGGCGGCGTGATCGCGACCTGCGCGACGAAGCAGAACGCCATCGTCGCGATCAGCGCGAGCACGATCGCCTCGATCTGCCGGAACCCCTTGCCCTGCAGGCCGAGCACGATCACCGTGTCGAGCGCGGTCAGCACGATCCCCCACGCGAGCGGCACGCCGAGCAGCAGCTTGAACGCGAGCGCGCAGCCGAGGACTTCCGCGATGTCGCACGCGATGATCGACACCTCGGCGGTCACCCACTGCACGATGCGGCCGACCCGCCCGTAGCGGTCGTAGCTGGCCTGCGCGAGATCCCTGCCCGCCACGAGGCCGAGCCGCGCCGCGAGCATCTGCAGGAAGATCGCCGCGAGGCTCGAGAACGCGACGACCCACAGCAGCGAATAACCGAACTGCGAGCCGGCCTGGATGTCGGTCGCCCAGTTGCCGGGATCCATGTAGCCGATCGCGACCAGCAGGCCGGGGCCGAAGAAGCGCTTGAGCTTCTGCCAGCGCGGCGCGCCGGCATCGATCGTGATGCTGCCCTTTACTTCCGACGGGCAGAAAGGGGCTGTGGCGGTGGTGGGGAGGAAGGACATGGAAACCGGGGATCGAAATCGCGACAGGACGATTCTACGGGTATCCGTCCTTTTTTTTCCCGCGCGGCGGCGCACGCGGCGCATGGCTCCCCGGCACCGTCGCAGGCCTCCCCGTGCGCATCGGGTGTCGGCGCACCGCGGGTGAGGATCCGTTCACGCTCGGAGACGCGATATTCGGTCGGCGACATCAGCATGCGCTGGCGGAACAGCTTCGCGAGCCGCTCGCCGCTGCCGAACCCGGTGCGGCGCGCGACCTTGTCGGCCGGCAGCGTCGTGTGGACCAGCATGTGGCAGGCGCGCTCGAGCCGCACGTGCTGGACGAATTCGGTCGGCGTCACGCCGATCTCCTTCTTGAAGCGCCGCAGGAAATTGCGCTCGCTCATCGCGGCGGCCTGCGCGGCGTTCGCGATCGAGATGCGGTTCACGCTCTGCGCGCGCAGCCGCTGCGCCGACATCCGGATCGACGGGCTCGCGCTCAGCTCGCGAAAGGCCCACATCGACTGCGCATAGCGTTGCTCGACCGGCCGCAGCATGTTGCTGGCGATCTCCTGCGCGGCGCCGTCGCCGAGATCGACGCGGAACATGTCGAGCACCGCGGCGAACACGTCGGCTTCGCCGGCCTGCAACTCGACCGTCGTGGCGACCCGGCGGCCGGCCCGGCCCGGCCGCCCTTCGATCGCCGCCGACGGTCGCTGCATGGCCGCGAGCGTCGGCAAGTCCATCGCGTCGACGATCCAGCGTGCGTGGCGGCGGATGTCGGTGAGGCGACGCTGCAATGCGTCGTCCCAATTGACGGCCGCACGGTCGCCGTGAAGATGAAAGAACGCGAGCGCGCGGCGACCGTGCTCGTCGCCGAGCGGATCGGCCGCGATGCTCACGCCGGACGACGACTGCAACAGCCCCCCGCTTTCGGATACGTACTTCAACTGGTAGTCAGCACTGTATGCGTGCAGGCGATTCGCCAGATTGAAAGCCTCGCCAATACGCGCGGCCTGGGCCAACGAAAAACCCGTACTCAAATAGATAACGACCCATCTCTGATCTGCTGCATTCACTGGCCAAGCCCCCGACTTGTTTCGACTTCTTCTAATACCGTCGAACTGTCAGGCTTATATTTGGTTTGAATGCGTGCGACAGGACGGCTATCCCGAAATATGAAGCGACGGCATCTTAGCCGAACGGGTCGCGGCTTTGGCGCGAAATGGCCGAGGTGGACAGCATGATGGCGGATTACTACAGGCTGCCAGGGGTTGCTGGTGGGCCGGTGCGGAATTGCACGGGCCGATATCGCCAATTGTTGCGATCATGTGCATCGAAATCCGCGCATTTTCATGACGACGAATTGCGGCGGGTATCCGGATAAATGCACCGCCGAATATCGGCGCAAACGATATTCCCATGTATTCAATGCCGCCGATCGCCACGCAGGAAAGCCCGCGTATCCGTTGCCTGCGCATCCTTTAGAATCGCTCCACCATTCACCACGCCACCCGCGCCCCGTGCCCGCCGACCATCGTCTCGACCTGAACCTGTTTCGCGTGCTCGACGCCGTCTACGTGCATGGCGGCATCGGCGCGGCCGCCCGCGCGCTGCATCTCACGCAGCCGGCCGTCACGCACGCGCTCAACCGTCTGCGCGCGCATTTCGACGATCCGCTGTTCGTGCGCCAGGGCAACCGTGTGGTCGCAACCGAACGCACGCGCTCGATCATCACGGACGTGCAACTGCACCTGAAGGGCCTGCAAGGCACCGCGCGCGCGCCGTCGGCATTCGATCCCGCGACGCTCGACCTGAGCATCGCGGTGGGCATTCGCGACGTGCTCGAATCGATCGCGCTGCCGCGGATCGTCGCGGCGTTCGCCGACGAAGCGCCGGGCCTGCGGCTCGTGAGCCGGCGCATCGCGGTAGCCGGGATCGAACGCGAACTCGCATCGGGCAATCTCGATCTCGCCGTCGATCGCCGCGTGCCGACCGGCCCGCGCATCGCCACCGAACACCTGCTCGACGATTCGCTCGTCGTCGCACTGCGCCGCGATCATCCGCTTGCGCGCGAGCCGTTGCGGCGCGGCGACTATTTCGCGGCGCGGCATGTCGCGGTGTCGTCGCTCGGCGAGCCGCAATCGCTCGACGTGCTGCTCGGCAACGACGGCCGCTTTCGCGATATCCGGCTCACCTGCCAGCACTATTTCGCCGCGTGCCAGATCGCCGCGACCGGCGACCTGCTGGTCACGTTGCCGCACACCTATGCGTTGCGGATGGCCGCGATGCTGCCGATCGTCGTGCGGCCGCTGCCGTTGCGGCTCAAGCCGTTCCCGCTCCTCGCGTACTGGCACGAATCGCGCGACGCCGATCGTGCGCACCAGTGGGTACGCGAGCGCATCGCCGCGCTCGTGCGCAGCAGTGCCGGCGGCGCGGACGCGTAGCCGCATCGCGCGCGCCATCGCCATCGCCATCGGAGCGGTATGCTGACGGCTGCGCGCCGCCGCGCGGCGTCCACTTTCCGCTTCCCGGCTCCCTTATTCCCTTTTCCCTTTTCCCGCTGACCGGAGACTTGCCATGTCGCTCATCCACGCCGCCGCCGTCCTCGACGCCGATGCGCCCGATTACGTCGTCCAGCTTCAGGCCGGCACCCACGCGCTGACCGGCGACGAAGCCCCACGCGAGGGCGGCCAGGATCGCGGGCCGGCGCCCTATGAATTCGTGCTGGCCGGCCTCGCGCAATGCACGGCCGCGACGCTGCGCATGTACATGCAGCGCAAGGCGTGGCCGGCCGCGCGTATCGACGTGCGCACCGAGCTGCACGCCGATCGCGAAGGCACGCAATACGTGCGCCGTGTCGTGACGCTCGACGGCCCGCTCGACGATGCGCAACGCCAGCGCCTCGCCGAAATCTGCGAGAAGACGCCGGTCACGCAGTTCATCAAGCGCGGCACGCGGATCGACACGACGCTGAACTGACACGCAACGCACACGACACACGAGCGCCGCGCAAATCGCCGCGCAAAAGGAAACGGGGGGCCGCGCGCGATGCGCGGCCCCCCGTTCGTCGACACCGTCAGGCGCTTACAGTCCGAGCGCGGACAGGTCGAGCTTGCCGTCCTTCATCGGCGGGCACCAGAAATACGCGCCCGTCAGCGGCCGCGTGAAGCGGAACAGGCCGTCGACGATCCCGTCTTCCGCGCCGCTCATCCGGCGCATCTGCACGTCGAACGCGCGGAACGAGCAGCCGAACGCCACGAAGTAGAGGCCCGCGCGGCGCGCGTCCGACCACGGCGACGAACGGCGCAGCATGAACGCTTCGGGCTCGAAGCTTTCCTGCGCGGTGCGCTTCACGTGCGCGAACTCGGGCGCGTCGTCGAGTTCTTCGTTGTCCGAGCGGCGGCGCCCGATGATGTTGTCCATGTCGCCCGACGGAATGCGCTCCATCTGCTCGAAGTCGTGCAGCCATTGCTGGACCGCGACGAAGCTCGCACCGTCAAGCCCCGCGCCCTGCCCGGTCACGATCGCCGCGGCCACGGCTTCGTCGCCTTCCGGGTTCTCGGTGCCGTCCTCGTAGCCGGACAGGTCGCGATCGTTCGAATAGCGGAAACCGTCGACCGCATCCTGCAACGCGAACGCCGGCGCCAGCGCGCGTTCGATCGCCCGCGCGCGCAGCACGATCTCGCCGCGATCGTCGCCGCGCAGCCAGACCCACACGTCGGCCGGCGTCGCCGGCAGCGTGCGGTCCTTCACCGCGAACGCCGGGAATCCGGTCAGGCCCGGCACCAGGTGCCCGAGGTGCGCCGCCAGCGCATGCCCGAACCCGACGACCGTGTCGCGTCCGTCGACGATCTCACGCAGCGCGGCCAGCGCCGCCGCCACATTGCCGTCGTTCGACATCATGAAAGTGAGGTATCGGGCCGCCGTATCGATCGGGGTCAGGATGCCTTGCTGAACGTCGCTCATCGTTTCCTCAGGAATGTATCGTGGTGAATCTGCGAGGGTCTCGGCGCGGTGCGCCGCAAACGTCGAAGTGTAATCGATGCGTGTGCCGGCCCCTGCGCTGCCGCACTGTGGAAGGCCCGCAAAAGAAGGGCCGAAGCCCTGAATACTAACCGTATCAACGCTGCAACGCCGCATTCGTCAGACGTTGCAGGGCGCCCGGCGCTGCTGATAGAATCATTTCCACGTCTTTTCGGCGTCCTTTCAACCGTTCACTTCAGGGGAGGTGCAGATGTTCCGAATGCCAGCATCCTTCCCGAACGTGGTCCCACGGCGCAGCTGATCCAGCCCGCCGTCCGCGCCGGCTCCCGAGTTTTCCGCTAACCCGTCAGCCGCGCCGTTTCCCGACAGCCCCGTTTCGTTTCGCCGCACGGTTTCCGCGCGGCCCGGCTGTTGCGTTTTCGATGTTCGCCCAACCGGAAAGCCCCGTCGCGCGATGCGCCGGGCAACGACACATGACCAGAAAAACCACCCATCTGGGCGGCCAGGCATTCCAGGCCGTCTTCGGCTTCACCTTCCGTTACTGGCGCAAGCAGCCGGCCCGCACCGCCACGGTCGCGAGCCTCGCGCTGCTCGCCGCGCTCGCCGACGTGCTCACGCCGCTGTTCGCCGGCCGCCTCGTCGACGCGCTGTCGACCGGGTTGACCGACCGCGCCGCCGCGTGGCATGCGGCCCTCGTCGCGTTCGGCACACTCGCCGCGCTCGGCCTCGGCGCGACGGTGCTGCGACAAGGCGTCTACCTGAACATCATCACGCTCACGCTGAAGATGATGAGCGAGATCGCGGCCGCATCGTTCCATCGCGTGCAGCGCTTCTCGACCGACTGGCACGCGAACAGCTTCGCGGGCTCGACCGTGCGCAAGATCACGCGCGGCATCTGGGCGCTCGACCTGCTGAACGACACCGTCCTGATCGCGCTGTTGCCGTCGGTCACGATGCTCGTCGGCGCAACCGTGCTGCTCGGCACGCACTGGCCCGTGATGGGGCTCGTCGTCGGCGCGGGTTCGCTGCTGTACATCACGGTGACGGTTGCGGTGTCGCTCGGCATCGTCGCGCCGGCCGCCCGGCTCGGCAACCTGTGGGATACGCGCATGGGCGGCGCGCTCGCCGATGCCGTGAGCTGCAACGCGGTCGTGAAGGCGTTCGGCGCGGAAACGCGCGAGGAAGCGCGGCTCGCCCGCGTGATCGGCAAATGGCGGCAACGCACGCGCCGCACGTGGGTGCGCGGCACGCTCAACGGCGGGTTGCAGGGCGCGATGCTCGTCGCGATGCAGGCCGCGATGATCGGCGTCGCGCTGCGGCTGTGGGTGAACGACGAGGCGAGCGTCGGCGACATCGCGTTCGCGCTGACGATGTTCTTCATGCTGCAGGGCTACCTGCGCGACGTCGGCATGCACATCCGCAACCTGCAGCGCTCGGTGAACGACATGGAAGAACTCGTCGCGCTCGAACGCCAGCCGCTCGGCATCGACGATCGTCCCGGCGCGCCGGCCATCCGGATCGGGCAAGGCGAGATCCGCTTCGAGCACGTGACGTTCCGCTACGGCAACCATCCGGTGCCGCTGTACGACGACTTCTCGATGCGCATCGCGCCGGGCGAGCGGGTGGGCCTCGTCGGCCACTCGGGGTCGGGCAAGACGACGTTCATCAAGCTGATCCAGCGCCTGTACGACGTGTCGGGCGGCCGCATCACGATCGACGGCCAGGATATCGCGCAGGTCCGGCAGGATTCGCTGCGCAGCCAGATCGCGATCGTCCAGCAGGAGCCCGTGCTGTTCCACCGCACGCTCGCCGAGAACATCGCGTATGCACGCCCCGATGCGAGCCGGGCCGACATCGAGCGCGCCGCGCGGCTCGCCAGCGCGCACGACTTCATCGCCGCGCTGCCGGACGGTTATGACACGCTGGTCGGCGAACGCGGGATCAAGCTGTCGGGCGGCGAACGCCAGCGGGTCGCGATCGCGCGCGCGTTCCTCGCCGATGCGCCGATCCTGATCCTCGACGAAGCCACGTCGAGCCTCGACAGCGAAAGCGAGCTGCTGATCCAGCAGGCGATGGAGCGGCTGATGGTCGGTCGCACGACGCTGGTGGTCGCACACCGGCTGTCGACCGTGCGCGCGCTCGACCGGCTGCTGGTGCTCGACCGCGGCAAGGTGATCGAGGAAGGCAGCCACGACGCGCTGATCCGCATCGACGGCGGCATCTATCGCCGGCTGTTCGAGCGGCAGGCGCTGGAACTCGCGAAGGGGCTCGCCGATTCGCCGCGGCGCGCGGCGGACAATCGTGCCGGGCCGCTCGGCGAGCCGGCCGAGGCGTGACGCAAGAAAGGCGCGACGCGCGCCGGTGGTGCGGTCATCACCGCCGGCGCGCGTCGACAAATGGATCCGGATCGAGGCCGTGCCAGGTGCACGGCCTTTTTTTCGGCCGCGAATTCCGCCCGCCCCTCCGGAAGCCGCGCGCCGCAAGGCCGCCTCTTCCGGTATCCCTTATCATGTGGGCCAGCAAGTTTGCGACAAGGGATCGACCATGTTTACAGGAATTGTCCAGGGCGTTGCCACCATCAAGACCATCGCCGACCACGGGGAACTGAGAACCTTCAGCATCGAATTCCCGGAACGGTTTACCGACGACATCGAGATCGGCGCCAGCGTCTCGGTCGACGGCGTCTGCCTGACGGTGACGACCATCCATTCGCCGGAACTGATCGACTTCGACGTGATGCTGCCGAGCCTGAAAATCACCACGCTGGCCGACCTCACGACAGGCGCGCGGATCAACGTGGAGCGGGCCGCGAAGGACGGCGCGGAGATCGGCGGGCATCCGCTGTCCGGCCATGTCGACTTCACCGGGACCATCCGGCACATCGCATCGTCCGAGCATAACCGGATGGTGCGCATCGGCGTGCCGGACGCATTCAAGCGGTACGTGTTCGCGAAGGGTTATATCGCGATCAACGGCTGCAGCCTGACGGTGTCCGACGTCAACCGCGACGAAGGCTGGTTCGATGTCTGGCTGATTCCCGAAACGCGGCGCGCGACGACCTTCGATGCGAAGGGCGTCAACGACACGGTCAACATCGAGATCGAGCGCAGCACGCAGGTGGTCGTGGACACGATCCGGGAATCGGTCAAGGAAACGCTCGGCGAACTGAACGGTGTCGTCACGGCGTTGCTGGCCGAAAAGGGCATCGATATCGAGGAACTGCTGGCGCGCCATGTCGCGCGCCTGCCGAAGCCGTAACGGATGCCGGCGCGCTAGGTGATCCGCTGGATCACCGAGTACCGGCCGCCGTCGCAAAACACCTCGACCCACGGCTCCGCTTCCTCGAACGTCCAGAGGACGAGATCGAGATCGAGATCGAGATCGACCGGTTCGTCGTCGTCGGGCCAGTGCATGTTCCACCCGCCCGCGACGGCGACCACCCCGCCTGTGTAGAGCGGGCATTGCGCCATCCACTCACGCTCGTAGTCGTGTGCCGCGATGCCCTTGAAGTTGCCGTTGAATCCCCAGTCGCGTTGCCAGCCGTGCGCGTCGAGATAGGCGTCGATCGCGGCTGAGCCGAAGCGGAACACCGCGTCGACCGGCGGGAGCGACGTCGCGTCGGATCGGCACAGCGGGCGTTCCGACCGGACGGGTTGCGCGGCGGTTTCCACGCGGCCCGAAGTCCCGCCCTCGTCGAGATACACGTTCAGCCAGGTGCCGTCCCGCTCGATGGAGACGCACGGCGCGCCTGCTTCAACGCCATGCCAGTAGCCGGTGACGGGTTCACCGCCACTCGCGAAGCGATATTGACGGCATGGCCTGGCGAGGCGCCGCGCTTCGATCAGAAAGTCTTCCAGCGTCATTGAATGTCGTGCTCCCGGTTTCCGGCACCGCGGGTGCCGCATGGATGCGTCGGGCCGCCGCCCGCGACCGGACACGGATCGTGTTCACTCGACGGCATCGACGCCACGATGAAGCGTTCGATGTCGCCCGCCACGCGGTCGGGCGTGCCGTCGCTCGAGAACCGCCTGCAGTTCAGGCGCATGAAGGCGGGAAACCGCATCACCTTGCCTCGCCCGTGTCATTCGGCTTCGGCCTGCGCGCCCTTGCCCACCGCCACGCGCTGCGCGCGATAGATCCCCGCGTGCCCCGAGAACAGATACGCAACGACACACGCGACGATCGCATACACGCCGATATCCGCGCCGAACAGTTCGATCGCCATGATCGTCGACGCGATCGGCGTGTTGGCCGCGCCCGCGAACACCGCGACGAAGCCGAGCCCGGCGAGCACGGGCACCGGCAGCGCCAGCACCTGGCCGAGCGCGTTGCCGAGCGTCGCGCCGATGTAGAACAGCGGCGTCACTTCGCCGCCCTTGAACCCCGACGCGAGCGTGACGACGGTGAACGCGAACTTGCCCGCGAAGTCGTAGAGCGGCAACGGGCCGTGAAACGCGGCCTCGATCGTCGGGATGCCGAGGCCGAGATACTGCGGCACGTTCAACGCGGTGGCAGCCGCGGCGACCAGCAGGCCGCCGAGCACCGGCTGCAGCGGCGCATAACGGATGACGCGGCGGAACCACGCGGTCAGCGCATGCGTCGCGAACGCGAACAGCCGCCCGACCACGCCGAACGCCACGCCCGCGACGACCGTCACGGCCAGCCCCGTCGCCGACACGGCCGGCACGAACGGAATCGCATAGGCCGTGTGATGCACGCCCCACGCGCGACACACGACGTCCGCGACGATCGCCGACGCGACACAGGTCAGCAGCGCGTCGTACCGCACGCGCCCGATCGCCAGCACCTCGAGCCCGAACACGGCGCCCGCGAGCGGCGTGCCGAACACCGATGCGAAACCGGCCGCGATGCCGCCCATCAGCAGCACACGGCGATGTTCGCGATCGAGACGGAACACGTGCGTGACGCGATCGGCGAGCGCGCCGCCCATCTGCACGGCCGTGCCCTCGCGGCCGGCCGAGCCGCCGAACAGGTGCGTGACGACGGTCGCGACGAGCACGAGCGGCGCCATCCGTTTCGGCACGAGCGCCTTCGGGTCGTGGATCTCGTCGATCAGCAGGTTGTTGCCGCGCGCGACGGACTGGCCGAAGCGATGGTAGATCCAGCCGGTCGCGAAACCGGCCGCCGGCAGCCCCCACAGCAGCCACGGATGCGCGACGCGCGTGCCGGTCGCCCAGTCGAGCGCGATCAGGAACAAGGCGGAAGCCGTGCCGGCCAGTGCGCCAAGCAGGGCCGAGAGCGCGAGCCAGCGGCACACGTAGCGCACGGTCGCGAGAAGATCGGCAGAAGTCGTGAAGAACATGATTTCCAGATTCGACGGAACATCAAAACCTGGGCGGCAGAATACCGCATGGACGGCCTGCGACCTCCTGACGACCCAGGAACACGCAGGCATCATCAGCCGGGCTTACCGGCGGTTGAGGGTCGCACCGTGCGCAACGCGCCGCGTACGACCGCAGGGAGGCATGCCATCTCCGCAGGCCGCCATTGTACGCGAGTACGCGACGCTCCGCGCCGCCCGCAATGCGGCCGACGGCGCAGCGGAACGGGACGGCGTCGCCGGCCCGTTGAACGCCGTCAGTCGCGCAGCGGACGCGTGATGCGCGAGATCAGCTGGGGCGCGATCCGTTCGAGCGGCAGGATCGCCGACGCCGCCCCGATCGCGGCGGCCGCCTTCGGCATTCCGTACACGGCGCTCGTCGCTTCGTCCTGCGCGATCGTGTGGCAGCCCTTCGCGCGCATCGCCTTCAGGCCGAGCGCGCCGTCGCGCCCCATGCCCGTCAGCAGCACGCCGAACGCTTCGCCCTGCCAGCCGTCGGCGACGCTGTTGAAGAACACGTCGATCGACGGCCGGTACGGTGTCTCGACCGGATGCCGCGTATAGCCGAGCACGCCGCGCGGCGACAGGTAAAGGTGATCGTTGGTCGCCGCGAGCAGCACCTCGCCGGCCTGCGGCACGCTGCCCTGCCGCGCGACGCGCACCGGCAGCCGCGTATAGCCGTCGAGCCACTCGGCCATCCCGAGCGCGAACGCCTGGTCGACATGCTGGATGATCACGATCGCCGCCGGAAAGTCGGCCGGCAGCGCGCGCAGCAGCGCGGTCAGCGCGGTCGGCCCGCCCGCCGATGCGCCGATCGCGACGAGCGTCGGCTGGCCGCGCTCGGGCGCGGGCCCCGGCGGCACGAGCGCCGCGGAACGGCTTTCGAGCAGCCGGCCGATCTGGTCGATCTTCGCGAGCAGCGCCTGCGGCGACGCATCGGCCGACAGCCCGAGCGCAAGCGTCGGCGTGTCGACCGCATCGAGCGCACCCGCGCCCATCGCCTCGTAGACCGACGACGTGTTCGCGCTGACGCTCGCCGTCACGATCAGGATCGCGCAGGGCGCGCGCGCCATGATCCGGCGCGTCGCCGCGACACCGTCGACCTTCGGCATCACGAGATCCATCAGCACGAGATCGGGCGGATGCGCGACGCAGAAATCCACCGCCTCGTCGCCGTCGGTCGCGACCCACAGCACGCGATGGTCGGTGCGCAGCGCGATCACGCGGCGCAGCGCCTCCACGGCCAGCGGCAAGTCGTTGACGATGCCGATGTTCATCCTCGCGCGTCCCCGATCAGGTCGTGCACGGCGTCGAGCAGCGCCTCGTCGTGGAAGCTGCTCTTCGCGAGGTAGTAGTCGGCGCCCGCGTCGAGCCCGCGACGGCGATCCTCGTCGCGATCCTTGTACGACACGATCATCACCGGCACGCGCTTGAGCATCGGATCGCCCTTGATCAGCGTGACGAGCTCGATGCCGTCCATGCGCGGCATGTCGACGTCGGTGACGACGAGATCGAACGCATCGCTGCGCACCGCGTTCCAGCCCTCCATCCCGTCGACCGCGACCGTCACGTCGTAGCCGCGCTTCTCCAGCAGCTTGCGTTCGAGCTCGCGCACCGTCAGCGAATCGTCGACGACCAGCACGCGGCGCCGCCGGTCGGCCAGCGCCAGTTGCGGGTCGCGCGTGAGCCGCGCGAGCTGCCCGCCGCGCACGAGCTTGTCGACCGAGCGGATCAGGTCCTCGACGTCGACGATCAGCACCGGGTCGCCGTTCTCGAGCAGCGCGCCGGCCGCGATGTTCTGGATCTTGTGCAGGCGGCTGTCGAGCGGCTGCACGACGAGCATGCGCTCGCCGAGGAAGCGGTCGACCGCGACGCCGTACAGCTCGGGTTCCCCGCCGACGACCACGACCGCCGTGCTCGTGCGCGCGACGTCGGGCTCACCCGCGTCGAGCAGCTGATGCGCGGCGACGAGGCCCGCACGCCGGCCGTCGAACGGGAAATGCGGCTGCCCTTCGAGCACGTCGATATCGTCGTGCGAGAGTTCGAGCGTGCGGCGCACGTGCGCGAGCGGGAACGCATACGGCTCGCCGCCGACCTCGACGAGCAGGCTGCGGATCACCGACAGCGTGAGCGGCAGCTGCAGCACGAAACGCATGCCCGCGCCCGGCTCGTTGAAGATCCGCACCGCGCCGCGCACGCCTCGCACCATCTCCTGCACCGCATCGAGGCCGACGCCGCGGCCCGACACGTCGGTCACCGCATCGCGCATCGAGAAACCCGGCAACAGCAGGAATTCGAGCAGTTCGGGATCGGACAGCCGCGCGGCCGTCTCGTCGTCGGTCAGGCGCTGGCGCACGACGGCCGCGCGCAGCGCGTCCATGTCGACGCCCGGGCCGTCGTCGATCACGCTGACCAGCAGCGAGCCGGCACTGTGGCGCGCTTCCAGCGTCACGCTCGCCTCGGCCGGCTTGCCGCGCGCACGCCGCGCCTCCGGCGAATCGACGCCGTGGTCGATCGCGTTGCGCAGCAGGTGGCCGAGCGGCGCGTCGAGCAGGTCGAGGATGTCGCGGTCGACCTGCGTGCCCTCGCCGACGATCGAGAAACGCACCTGCTTGCCGAGCGAGCGCGCGAGATCGCGGACGATGCGCGGATACGCACGCGTCGCGTCGCCGAACGGCCGCATCCGGCATTGCAGCGCCTCGTCGTACAGCTGCTCGGCGATATGCGTGCTGCGCCGCTCGAAGCGGTCGAATTCGTCCATGCGCTCGGCGAGCGAGCGCTGCAGGTCGTTCAGCATGTGCCGGACTTCGTTCATCGACGCGAGCATGCCCGCATCGAGATCGTCGGCGAACTGTTCGTACATCAAATCGAGCGAGCGGGCGGCGTCGCGCTGCGCGCGCTTCACGCGCAGCATCGATTCGGCGAACGGCTTGAGCCAGCGCGATTCGACCAGCGATTCGCCGGACAGGCTCAGCAGCCGGTTCAACGTATCCGCGCGCACGCGGCGCATCGCGCCGGCGCCGGCCACGCGGCCGGCCTGGACCGGATCGGGCACCGCGCCGGAGACCGCAAGCGGCGGCACCGCGGCACTCGCCCCGACGGGCTCGTTCGCGGCACCGTCGTGCTCGCGATACGGCACGACCGTCGGCGGCGCCTGCGGCGGGACGGCGCCCGACACCTGCATCGTCTGCGCGCCGTCGGCGCCCGTGAGCGCCGCCGCGAACACGTCGATCTCCGTCTGCGTCACCGGCTGCGCCTGCGGATCGCCGACGCGCACCAGCAAATCGACGCCCGCCAGCAGCACGTCGACGTGCGTGGCCGTCAGCGCGATCGTGCCGGCCTGCGCGGCGACGAAGCACTCCTCCATCCGCCCCGCGATGTCGACGCCGAGCGGCACGCCGACGATGCGCGCGGCCCCCTTCAGCGAATGCGCGGCGCGCATGCATGCCTCGAGCGCGACGGAATCGGGCTCGCCCGACTCGAGCGCGAGCAGCCGTTCGGACAGCGCCTGGGTCTGCGTGCGCGTCTCCTCGCGATACAGCTCGAGCAGCGACAGGTGGCTCAGGTCGTCATCGCCGCTCATCGCATGCTCCGTGTGACTGCGTCGAACAGGCGGTCGTCGTCGAGCAGGCCCACCGACTTGCCGCGCCACGACAGCACGCCGCGCGACAGGCCGGCGCTCGCGCGCCCGACCGTGGCCGGCACGGGCACCCAGTCGGATGCGCCGAAACGCAACACACCCTCGACTTCGTCGACCGGAAACACGACCGGCTCGCCCTGGTGCGCGGCGACCAGCAGCCGCGTGAAGCGGCCGTCGTCACCGCCCTTGCCGCCCTTGCCGCCCTTGCCGCCCTTGCCGACATCGAGTCCGAGCAGCGCGCCGATCGAGATCGCGATGCGCAGCGTGCCGCGGATGTTGACCACGCCGCGCACGGCCGAATTGCGGCGATGCGGCAGCGAATGGATCGGCCGCGTGCCGGCGATCTCGCGCAGCACGCCGATCGGCAGCGCGAGCCATTCGTCGGCCACGCGGAACGCCAGCGCCGCATGGCGCGTATCGGCGTCGGCGTCGCGCACGTGCGGCGCGCCGGGCGCGCTCATCCGGCGCGTGGCGTCGGCCATCTCCGCCCCGCCGAGCGGGCGCTCGAGCAGCTTCGCCGCGTGATACGCATACACCGGGCAGTTCAGGCAGCGCAGGCACTCGTTCAGCCGCTCGCACGTGCGGTCGCCGCGCGTGCCGATCCGGTTCCAGCAATCGTCGACGTCGATCGTCGTCTCGTCAAAGGCAGCGGCGGCGCGGTTCATGAATTCCTCTGGTCATCGCGGTGTCGGTCCCCAACCGTAGTCTTGTCAGCCGGCCGAGCGCCGTGCACGCTCGAGCAGCCATTGCGCGCCCGCGCGATCGCCGCCGACGTCGAGCAGCGTCGCGAGATGGGTCAGCGCTTCGTGATGCGTGGGCCGCAGGTACAGCGCCTTCCTGTAGAAGTCGCCGGCTTCCGATGCGCGCCCGCGCGCATCCGCGATCAGCCCGTTCAGGTAGAACGCATCGGCATGCGGCCCGACGCGCGCCGAGAACTGCGCGAGCACGCGCTCGGCCTCGTCGAACGCGCCGGCATTCGCCAGCGCCTGTGCGTCTTCCAGCGTCGGCGCGGGGCCTTCGGCCACCGGCGCGCCCGTGGCAACGGGCGCAACCGGTTCGGCCGCCACTGCCGGCAGCTCGGCCCGCGCGTCGAACGCGGCCGTGGGCATGGCCGGCGGCGCCGCCGCGAACGGCTCGCGTGCGTCGCCGAGCCAGGCCGGCGGCGCGACCGCCAGCACCGGGCGTGTCGCCGCGGGCGGCGCGACCGTGAAGCGCTCCGCGCGCCGGTACGGCGCCGCCGCCACGGACAGCGGCGCCGCCGGCCGGGCCGCGTAGGCATCGGGCGCCGCGCCGGCGGGCTCGCGATGAAACGCGAATGCCAGCGGCACGCGCGCCGAGCGCATCCCGTGCCGCATCGCGACCCCCGTCTCGGCCGGCCCGACGAACAGCACACCGTCGTCGGCAAGACGCTCGCCGAGCGAGCGGATCACGCGATCCTGCGCGTCGCGATCGAAGTAGATCAGCACGTTGCGGCAGAACACGAAATCGTAGCGAAGGCCCGTGTCCGCCACCGGGTCGACGAGGTTCGCCTGGCTGAACTGCACACAGGCGCGTACGCGCTCGTCGAGCAGCCAGCCCTCGCGGGTCGGCGTGAAGTGCCGCGCGCGAAACTCCGTCGCGGTGCCGCGGAACGCGTTGCGCCCGTAACAGCCGAGCCGCGCCTGCTCGATCGCGCGCGGGCTGAGGTCGATCGCGTCGATCGTGAAACTGGCCGGGTCGAGCCCCGCGTCGAGCAGCGCCATCGCCGCCGAAAACGGTTCCTCGCCCGTCGAGCACGGCGCGCTCAGCACGCGGATCACGCGGCCGGGCAGCGCCGCGAGCCGGTCGGCCGCGAGCCGCGCGAGCGTCGCGAAGGCTTCGCGGTCGCGGAAGAACCAGGTCTCGGGCACGACGAACAGCTCGATCAGCGCACGCCGTTCGTCGGCCGATGCGTTGAGCTGCTGCCAGTAGGCGTCGAGCGCGTCCTGCGTCACGGGCGGCCGCGCCGCCGACGACAGGCGCTCGCCGTCCGCCTGCAGCGCGTGCACGCGCTCCGTCAGCGCGCGGGTCAGGAAATCGTTGCCGAGCGAATCGGGGTCGATGCCGGTCTCGCGCAGCAGCCAGCCGCGAAATCGCGATTCGGACTCTTTCATGCGGATTCTCCCCCGTGGCCCGGCAGGCCGTCGTCGAACAGATACAGGCGTGCAACGTCGTCGATCAGGTCAGCAACCGATACCTGCTGCACGACGCCGTCGGGCGTATTCGCGACGGGCCCGAGCCAGCGCGTGCGCGCGGTCGAGATGCCGCTCGCGCGAAACGCCGCGCGGTCGATCCGCATCGTCTGCGTCGCACGCTCGACGATCAGCCCGATCGTGCGCTCGCCGCCCGCCTCGTGCGCCCGGTAGCGGACCATCACGAGCCGCGTCGAGCGCAGTGCATGCGCGCGGCGCCCGAGCGCCAGCATCGGCACGTCGATCACCGGCACCGGCTGGCCGCCGCGCATCAGCAACCCGGCAATCCATTCGGGTGCGCCGGGCACGGCCTTCGTGACCGCGAGCGGCAGCACCTCGTCGATGCCGGCCGCGTCGAGCGCATAGCGTTCGCCGTCGAGCTCGAACATCAGGAACAGCGCGTGCGCGCCGTTCTGCGTGTCGGCGCGCGTCACGCGTCGACCTTGAAGCGCGACACGCTGGTGCGCAACTGGTTCGCGACGAGCGTCAGGTCGTCGATCGCCTGCGACGACTGGCGCAGCGACTCGGCCGTCTGCTGCGCGGCCTCCGACAGCTGCGACAGCGCCTGCGTGATCTGCTCCGCGCCGTTCGCCTGCGTCTGCATCCCTTCGTTGACCATCTGGAAGCGCGGCGAGAGCGTCTGCACCTCGGCGATGATCTGCGACAGCTGCCCGCCGACCTGCTGCACGTCGAGCATCCCCCGGCGCACTTCCTCGGAGAACTTGTCCATCCCCATCACGCCCGCCGATACCGCCGACTGGATTTCCTTCACCGTCTGCTCGATATCGTAGGTCGCGACCGCCGTCTGGTCGGCGAGGCGGCGGATCTCGGTCGCGACGACCGCGAAGCCGCGGCCGTACTCGCCGGCTTTCTCGGCCTCGATCGCGGCGTTCAGCGACAGCAGGTTGGTCTGGTCGGCCACCTTGGTGATGGTCGCGACCACCTGGTTGATGTTCAGCGCCTTCTCGTTGAGGATCGCGAGCTTCGCGTTCACCGAGCCGGCCGCGTCCATCACGCTGCGCATCGTCTCGCCCATCCGCGTGAGCCCGCTCTGGCTCACGCCCGCGAGTGTGGCCGACTGCTCCGCCACGCCGGCCACCTCGTTCATCGTGCGCACCAGGTCGCGCGACGTCGCGAAGATTTCGCGCGAGGTCGCGCCGATCTCGGTCGTCGTCGCCGCGGTTTCGTTCGCGGTCGCCTGCTGCTCGCGCGACGTCGCCGCGATCTCGGCGACCGACGTCGTCACCTGCAGCGACGACTGCTGCGCACGCGCGACGAGCTCGGTCAGTTCGTCGGCCATCCGGTTGAAGCCCGTCTCGAGCGTGCCGAATTCGTCGCGGCGGCGCAGGTCGAGGCGGCGCGTCAGGTTGCCGGTACGCATCACGTCGTGCACCTCGACGAGCCGCGCCATCGGGACGGTGACCGAACGGTACAGCATGTAGCCGAACCCGAGCGCGGACAGCAGCATGATCGCCAGCGCGGTCGCGAGCACGACCTCGGTGTCCTGCACGGATTCACGGATCAGCTTCGCCGACTGATCGGCGAACTTGCGGTTTTCCTGCACGAGAATATTCGCGTTGCGCACGACCTCGGCCCATGCGGGCTGCACCTTCGAATACCCGGCGACCGCGTCGTCGTGCGATTGACGGTGCCGCTGCACCGCTTCGTTCAGCAGCGGCAGGTAGTGGTCGTAGGTGCCCCGGAAGGTCGCGAAGCGCTGCCGGTCGTCGTCGCGAAATATCGAGTTCTGGTACTCGACCGACAACGAATCGATGTCCTTCGCCACTTCGGCGATCTTCGCGAGATCGCGCTGGACGCTTTCGGGATCGGTCTCGACGAACGTCGCCTGCTGCAGCAGCATGAATGATTCATTCACTGCGCCGCGCAGCGACGACGCGAGGTAAACGCCGGGCAGCGAATCGCGCTCGATGCTGACGGCTTCGCTGTTGATTGCACGCAAGCGCTCGTAGGACACGCCGGCTGTCACCAGCATCAGCACGAACAGCACGCCGAAGCTGAGCAGGATGCGATTGCCGAGCGTCAGCCGGGCAGCGCCGATCGTCGGATGCAGGCTTTCATTGGTCGCGCGGGGCGTCACGGTGGCCATGTTCGTTATGGGCTTTCTATATCAGCGTTGAAAAAATCCGCGCCCGCCTGCGCGCCGGACGGCGCGCCACGAGCGCATCAGGGCTTGCGGGCAGCGCGGCGCCGGCAGGCCGCGCCGTGACATCACCGCTCCGCTTGCGCCGGCAGCCGAAGCGCGACCATGAAGCCGCGCGCCGTATTGCGCATCAGGATCTGGCCGCGATGCCGCGCCGCCGTCGCGCGGACGAACGCGAGCCCGAGGCCGAAGCCGCCGCGCGCCGCGCCATGCGCGGACTCGAGCTGCACGAACGACTCGGTCGCGGCGGTGCGCTGCTCCGGCGCGATTCCCGCGCCGGAATCCTCGACGCCGATCAGCCATGCATCGTCCTCGCCGCTCAGCGTGCAGTGCACGTCCGTGCCGGCCGGGCCGTACTTCAGCCCGTTGTCGATCAGGTTCGCGACCGCGCGCGTCAGCATCATGCGGTCGCCCATCGTCACGCACTCGGTATCGGGCACGTGCGCGGTGACCCGGCTGCCGAGCCCGGCCGCCTTCTCCCACAGCTGGTCGACGGCGTCGAGCACGATCTCGTTGAGGCTCACGACCTCATGCGCGCGGCGCTCGGACCGCGCGCGGGTCAGGTGAATGAAGCCGTCGGCAAGCGCGAGCGCGCGCCGCGCATGGCCGGCAATGCGTTCCATGATCGCCGGCATCTCGCCGTGCTCGGCGCGGTAGACGTCGAGCAGCGCGAGGATCGACGTCTGCGGCGAACGCATGTCGTGCGACAGGAAATCGAGCGCCTCGTCGCGCTGCCGGGACATCAGGTACGAATTCGAGTGATAGCGGATCCGTGCGGCCAGTTCCATCGCGTCGGGGAGCTTCACCAGATAGTCGTTCGCGCCGGCGATGAACGCCTCGCGCTTGACGATCGGCTCCTCCTTCGCGGACAGCACGATGATCGGCACGCGAGCCGTGCCGGCGTCCGCGCGCCACGCACGGACGAGATCGAGGCCGTCGATCTCCGGCATCACGAGATCCTGCAGGATGACCGTCGGCTTCACGTCGCGCGCGACCGCCATCGCCCGGTGCGCGTCGGTGCACACGTGCAGGTCGATGTCGTGTTCGCCGCGCAGCGCGCGGCGGATCACCTCGCCGACGAACGGTTGATCGTCGACGAGAAGGACCGATAACCCCGATTCAAGACAATCCGAGGCATTATCAACGCTCGATTCTTTCATAAATACAGTTTCAAACGCCGATTCTCCAATCGATTCTTTCATAGGAGTTGTTTATCAGACTTGGACGCTATCTTAATTAGGCGGTTGAAAAAACCGCCCGATTCCGCCGATTTGGCCTGTCGGCATTGGCCTTGCAGGGATCCGGACGCCGATTTCTCCCCGTTGGCGGCCGCATTACCTCCGCATCCTTTCTCTCAATAAACATAACCGGCTGATTCTAAATGAAATTAGAACACAGCATCTATCTCCTTCCGGTTTAGTTTTGCCAAATATGCAGAAAGAGACGGAATCAGTAAAATCAGATCATTTCCGGATTCGAAAGACGATAACGTTTGCGAGACCGGCGCCATAAGGTTTGCATGCGCTGCAAGGCCGGTTGTCCGCCGCATTTGGGGCCGGGTTGAAATGCGCCCAATCGGCGGGCGTGACGAAGAAAAAAAGCGCGCCGGGCAACGATCTGCCCATGCGCGCTTCCGGTCGCCGGCAACGGCCGCCGGATGACGGGATGACGGCGCCGCGCAGCCCTATCCGCGCGCGTGTTGCGCGGACACTTCCTGCAGGTCGAGGTCGCGTTCGAGCGCGTGCAGCATTTCGTCGTGGATGCGGCCCGAACGGTGCAGGCGCAACAATTCGGCGCGCCCGGCCCTGATCGCGGCCAGCACGACGTCGTAGTGCGCGGTGCGCACTTCCGCCGGGTACGCCGGCTCGTCCTTCGCCCGCTCGGTCAACTCCGCGCGATACGTGTACTGCTCGAGCAGGCGCGGATGGATCACGACCCCGTTCTCGTCGCGCACGAGCGGCTGGATCGCCGCGAGTTGCGCGGCCTCGACGTACGCCCACGTCTGCGGCTCGGTCAGGTGGTGCGCCGCGCGTTCTTCGCGCTGCGGCAGGCGCAGCAGCCGGATCAGCGGCCCGATCGTCGTGCCCTGCAGCAGCACGGTGACGAGGATCACCGCGAACGACGCGACCAGGATCACGTCGCGACCGGGCATCGCCTCGGGCAACGACAGCGCGATCGCCAGCGTGACGACGCCGCGCATCCCGGCCCAGCTCATGATCGTCGCGGCCTTCCAGTCCGGCGCCTCGCCGCGCCGCGCGATCCCCCGCACCGGCCACTTCAGCGCCTCGACCGCATAGATCCACACGAAGCGCGACACGATCACCGCCGCCAGCACCGCGAACATCGGCGGCACCATCGTCGCGAGCACCTGCTCGAAGCCGCCGAGCCGGTGGATCGCACCGCGCAGCGACAGCCCGATCAACACGAACACCATCGCTTCGAGCAGGAACACGATGACCTGCCAGAACGCGGTGCCGCGCGTGCGCACGGCCGCCGAGAACACCTCGTGCTGATGCCAGCCGACGATCATGCCGGCCGTGACGGTGGCGATCACGCCGGATACCTCGACCATTTCGCCCGCGATATAGGCGATCCAGCCGGTGATCACCGCGACGGTGATCACGAGATAGTCGTCGTCGAGCTGCTTCAGGAACCACACGACGAGCTTGCCGACCACGAAGCCGATCGCCACGCCGCCGAGCCCGAGCTCCGCGAAGCGCACGACCGCGTGCTCGAGGCTGAATGCGCCGGTGAGCGCGGCCGCGACCGCGAAGCGGAACAGCACGAGGCCGGCCGCATCGTTCAGCAGGCTCTCGCCTTCGAGCAGCACCATCAGCCGGCGCGGCAGCGCGACGCGTTCGAGCACGGCCTTCGCCGCAACGGCGTCGGGCGGCGACACGATCGCGCCGAGCGCGAAGCACGCGGCCCACGGCAGCGACGGCGCCACCCAGTGCACGGCGAAGCCGACCGCGAACGTCGTGAACACGACCGCGCCGATCGCCAGCAGCAGGATGCCGCCGACGTTGCGCTTGAACTCCTCCCACACCGAGAAGTACGCGCCGTCCATCAGCAGCGGCGGCAGGAACACCAGCAGCACCAGCTCGGGATCGAGATCGATCGGCGGCAGGCCGGGGATGAACGCGATGCCGATGCCGCCGATCAGCAGCGCGGCCGCAGGCGGCAGCCGCAGCCGCTTGGCGAGGCATTCGAGCGCGACGATCGCGAGAAATGACAACAAAACCAGCTTGAATGCCGAGACGGGAGACATGAATCGACCTCGTGAAGAATGAATTCGCGCTTTCCGGCGTCGTACCCCGGTCGGCAGTTTCGCGCGATTACATCACGAGGCGAGTCCCGTAGTCGAGCGTGTTCCGGCAGCCCGCCACGCGAGGCGGGCACGATACGGACACGATACGGACACGATCCGGGCGCGATGCGAGCCCGGCGGGGCCCGGCGCCGGCACGCTGCGCGCGACGCCATGAAAAACGGCACGCGGGCCGGCCTTGCGCCCGCCCGCGTGCCGTCGCGGCACCGCGCATCCCGCCCCGCGTTACCGGCGCCGCACGACCATCAGCCGCGGCTCGGTCATGTCCTCGATCGCGTAGCGGATCCCTTCGCGGCCGAGGCCCGAATCCTTCACGCCGCCGTACGGCATGTTGTCGACGCGGAACGACGGCACGTCGTTGATCACGACGCCGCCGACTTCCAGTTCGTCCCACGCGCGCTGCGCATGCGTGAGCGAATCGGTGAACACGCCGGCCTGCAGCCCGAAGTCGCTGTCGTTCACGCGGGCGAGCGCATCGTCGAACCGGTCGAACTTCTCGAGGATCGCGACGGGGCCGAACGCCTCCTTCCGGTACAGGTCCTGCTCATGCCCGACGTTTTCCAGCAGCGTCGCTTCGAACATCGCGCCGTCGACCTTGCCGCCCGCGACGATCTTCGCGCCCGCCGCGACGGCCGCATCCATCCATCCCGACAGCCGGCGCGATTCCGATTCGGAAATCATCGGGCCGACGAACGTCGACGGATCCTTCGGATCGCCCATCTTCAGCGAACGCGTCTTTGCGATCAGCTTCTCGCGCAGCGCGTCGTACAGATCGGCATGGACGAGGATCCGCTGCACGCCGATGCAGCTCTGGCCCGACTGGTAGTACGCGCCGAACGCGAGGCGCTCGACCACGTAGTCGAGCCGGTCGCGTTGATCCGCGTCGACGATCGCGGCCGCGTTGCCGCCGAGCTCCAGCACGACTTTCTTCTTGCCGGCCTTTTCCTTCAGCGCCCAGCCGACGGCCGGCGACCCCGTGAACGACAACAGCTTGAAACGCTCGTCGGTCGTGAACAGGTCGGCGCCGTCGCGATGCGCGGGCAGCACCGAGAATGCGCCCTTCGGCAAGTCGGTTTCGGCGAGTACCTCGCCGATGATCAGCGCGCCGATCGGCGTGCGGCTCGCGGGCTTCAGCACGAACGGACAGCCGGCCGCGAGCGCGGGCGCGACCTTGTGCGCGGCGAGGTTCAGCGGAAAGTTGAACGGCGAGATGAACGAGCACGGGCCGACCGGCACGCGCTTCGTGTAGCCCGTATAGCCCTGCGCGCGCGCGGAGATCTCGAGGTTGATGATCTCGCCGTCGATGCGCACCGACTCCTCGGACGCCACGCGGAACGTGTCGATCAGCCGCGTCACTTCGCCCTTCGAATCGTTGATCGGCTTGCCGGCCTCGATGCACAGCGCCTCGGCCAGCTCGTCGAAGCGCTCGCGAAACCGCGCGACGCAATGATCGAGCACGGCCTGCCGCTTGTAGGCCGGCATCTCGCGCATCGGCTTCGTCGCGTCGACGGCCGCGGCGATCGCCGCGTCGATCGCCTTCGCGTCGGCCAGCGCGACGCGCGTCGCGACCTTGCCGCTGAACTTGTCGGTCACCTCCAGATCGGTGTTCGCGTAGACGGCTTCGTTGGCGAGGTAGTACGGATAGGTTTCCTTCAACATGGAACGACTCCTTCCTGTGAACGGGAATTCAAAGTTGCGCCGACAGGCGCTTGATCTCGCGGTTCAGCACGCGCTCGTTGTCCGAATAGTCGATCGGCACGTCGATCACGTGCACGCCCGGCGTCGAGAAACACTCGCGCAGCAGCGGCTCGAGATCGTCGGCCGATTCGACGCGGTGCCCGAGCGCGCCGTAGCTTCGCGCATACGACACGAAATCGGGGTTCTGCAGTGTCATCGCGAAATCGGGGAAATTCATGTTCTCCTGCTTCCAGCGGATCATCCCGAAGGCGTCGTCGCGCAGGATCATCACGACGATGTCGAGCTTCAGGCGCACCGCCGTTTCGAGCTCCTGAGAATTCATCATGAAGCCGCCGTCGCCGCACACGGCGATCACCTTGCGCTGCGGGTGCACGATCTTCGTCGCGATCGCCGACGGCAGGCCGGCGCCCATCGACGCGAGCGCGTTGTCGAGCAGCAGGGAATTCGGCTCGTGCGCGCGCCAGTAGCGCGCGAACCAGATCTTGTACATCCCGTTGTCGAGACAGACGATGCCGTCGACCGGCAGCGCGTTGTAAAGATCGTTGACGATCCGCACCGGATACATCGGGAAGCGCGGATCGTGCTGGCCCTTCTCCAGATGGGCGTCGAAATGCGCCTTGATCATCGTGAAGCGCGAGAAATCCCAGTGCGGCTGCGGTGCGAGCGCCTCCTTCATCTGCCACACCGCGTTCGCGATGTCGCCGACCACCTCGATCTGCGGGAAGTAGACGGGATCGACCTGCGCGCCGAGGAAGTTCACGTGGATCACGGTCTTGTCGTCGGTACGCATGAAGAACGGCGGCTTCTCGATCACGTCGTGGCCGACGTTGATGATGCAGTCCGCATGCTCGATCGCGCGGTGGACGAAATCGCCGTCGGACAGCGTCGCGTTGCCGAGCCACAGCGGGTGCGTCTCGTCGATCACGCCCTTGCCCATCTGCGTCGTGAAGAACGGGATGCCCGTCTTGTCGACGAATTCGAGCAGCATCTTGCAGGTGGTCTTGCGGTTGCCGCCCGCACCGATCATCAGCAGCGGATGGCGCGCGGCCTGGATCGCGTCGACCGCATGCGCGATCGCCTTTTCCTCCGCCACCGGCCGCCGGCTGTAGCTGCGCGGGATCGGCTTGCCGTCGCCCTCCTCGTGCGCGATGTCTTCCGGCAGCTCGAGGTGCGCGGCACCCGGACGCTCCTCCTCCGCGCGGCGGAACGCCTCGCGCACGGCCGACGGGATGTTGCCGATCGACACGATCTGCCGCGTGAACTTCGTGAGCGGCTGCATCATGTCGACCACGTCGACGATCTGGAAGTGGCCCTGCTTGCTGGACTTGATCGGCTTCTGCCCGGTGATCATCAGCATCGGCATCCCGCCGAGCTGCGCATACGCGGCGGCCGTCACGAAGTTCGTCGCGCCGGGCCCGAGCGTGGCGATACACACGCCGGTACGGCCCGTCAGGCGGCCATAGGTGGCGGCCATGAACCCGGCCGCCTGCTCGTGCCGGGTCAGCACGAGCTTGATCTTCGATCGCCGCAGCGATTCGAGCAGATCGAGGTTTTCTTCGCCGGGAATGCCGAACACGTACTCGACGCCTTCGGCTTCCAGCGCCTTCACGAACAGATCCGATGCTTTCATGGGGGACTCTCGGTTGATGCCGCCTGCCCGGCCTACGGACACGCAGCGTTCAGAACGCGCGCCGGCCTACGGCACGCGGACGCTTTACCTACTGGACACAAACCACGGCACTGCCCGCCGCGCAACGAGCGATGCGCGGCGGCGCCTCCGGATAGCGGAGGACAAACGGATCCGCCCGCGCGCGGCAAGCGCGCACGGGCGGCAAAGACGTGATTGATTGTAGACGGATTCGCAGAACTCCGACTTCGGCCGAATGGCCATTTGGCACGCAAACGAAGCGGGCAGCCCTAATGTAGCGGCTACCGAATAGCCCGATCCAACCCGACCCATCTGTGAACCATGGTTGACATGCCGCAATCAATGTCCTACAGTGCGCCTACGTTCAGCATCCGGACCACCGACGTCTTCGACGCATGGTTTGCCGGCCTGCGGGATCGCGTCGCGAAGCGCCGCATCCAGGCACGCATCGACCGCCTGTCGATGGGCAATCCGGGTGACTGGAAATCCGCGGGCTCGCCGGTCGTCGAGATGCGGATCGACCACGGCCCCGGTTATCGCGTCTACTACGTCCGGCGCGGAACGATCTGGGTCATCCTGCTCTGCGGCGGCGATAAATCGACGCAACAGGCCGACATACGCGCCGCGCACGCGATGCTCGCGCACCTCGACATGGAGTAATCGATGGACAAGATCAGCACCCGGCCGTGGGATTCGGCCGACCATCTGAAGACCGAAGACGACATGGCCGACTACTTCGAAGCGTGCCTGCAGGAAGCCGGCGACGATCCGGCCTTCATCGCGCACGCGCTCGGCGTGATCGCACGCGCACGCGGCATGTCGCAGGTCGCGCGCGACGCGGGCCTGTCGCGCGAAGGGCTGTACAAGGCGCTGTCGCACGACGGCAACCCCAGCTTCGGCACCATCCTGAAGGTCATCAAGGCGCTCGGCCTGCAACTGCACGGCGCAAAAGCGCACGCATGACGCGCGGGCGCGGCCCGTCGCGCCCTCCCGCGATATCCGTGGCCGCGTCAGTGCGGCCAGCCGGCCGCCCAGCGCGGCACCAGCGACACCAGATACAACCCGAGCCCGATCAGCCCGCCAACCAGCGTGCCGTTGATGCGGATGTATTGCAGGTCCTTGCCGATGTTCAGCTCGATCTGCCGCGACATCTCGCGCGCATCCCAGTTGCGCACCGTGTCGCGAATATGACGCATCAGGAAATCCGCGAAATCCGGCGCCATCTCGTGCACCGCCTTCTCGACATGCTCGTTCAGCGACGCGCGCAATGCCGGACTCTCCGCCAGCCGCGCACCGAGCCAGCCGCCGAGCGTCGCGGCCTGCCGGTGCAGCGCCGAATCGGGGCGCGCGAGATCGGCCTTCAGCCACGCGCGCAACTGATCCCACAAGTCGCGGACATACTCGTTGAACGCGGCGCCGTCGCGAACGTAACGCCTGATCTCCTCGCCCTTCGCGATGAACGCGGGATCGTGCTTCAACCGCTCGGTCAGCCGCACGACCGTCCGGTCGAAGCGCTGCCGCAGCTCGTGCTCGGGGTCCGCCGCCACGCCCTCCAGCACGCGGCTCACCGCGCTCGCGAGCATCCGCGCGCCGTTCTCGCCGAACCACTGCGTCGGCATGATCTTCTCGACCTTCGGGTACTGCGTCTTCAGCCATTCGACGATGAAGCCCGCGATCACCTCGCGGTTTTCTTCCTTGTCGAGCACGTCGACCACCTGTTCGATCGCGTCGTCGAGCAGCACCTGGTGACGGCCGTCCTTCGTCAGCGTGTCGAGGATCGCGCCGGCCGATTGCGACAGGTCGACCCGGTCGATCACCGCGCGAAACGCATCGTGGACGAACGACTGGATCCGCGCGTCGTCGGTCATGTCGAGAGCGAAACTCATCAGCTTCGTCACGTAGCCGCCGAGCGCGTCAGTGTTTGCCGGTTCGCCGAGCCAAGCGCCGAGTTTCTGCGCGGGATCGTGCTGGCGGATCTGCGCGGCGAGCGCGTCGGGGCCGAGGAACTTCTCGCGCACGAACACCGCGAGGTTGTCGGCGATCTTGTCCTTGTTCTTCGGAATGATCTCGGTATGACGCGACACGAACGGGATCGGCACACGGCGGAACAAGGCGACGACCGCGAACCAGTCGGCGAGCGCGCCGACCATCGCGGCTTCGGCCACGGCCTTGAAGCCGTCGACCCACGGGCCACGCGGCAGCAGGATCGTCGTGACGAACACCGCGACGGCGGCCAGCAGCAGCCACAGCGCGCGGCGCTTGCTGCGTTTCAGTTCGAGGGCTTTGTCTGGCGTCATGGCGGCAGGCGAATCGGCGATGCCGCTAATATCCCCGATTTCGCACCGGCCGACAAACGCGCGGCATGAAGCGCGACGGCCCCGCGCGACCGCCACCGGGGAAAACGTCACCCGCCACGTCGTGCAACCGTCCGGCAGGCGCGCGGCTGGCGACGTCGTCGCCGACGCCATCCGTCCACCGCGCCCGCCATACCCGCCGCGCCTGCTGCTGTTACAGGAACGTCTTCAAATTCACCGCAGGATCGGCGAGCTTCACCGGATCGGGCACCGCCCCGGCCGCGATCAGCCGGCGCGATGCGCCGATGTCGCGCCCCTGGTTCGCCGCGGCCACCGCGACGATCCTGCCGTCGTCCCCCAGCCCGAACACCGTGAACGGCCCGTTCGCCGGATCGCCGCGCACGACGATCGTGCGTTCGCTGCCGAACAACCCGAGCATCTGCAGGTTGCAGTCGTACTGATCGGACCACAACCACGGCAGCTCGGCATAGGTTTCGTCGGCACCGAGCAGGTTCGCCGCCGCGACGGCCGGCTGGTTTTCGGCCACCTGCCACGATTCGATCCGCACGTGACGCCCGAGCAACGGATTGAAGTGCATCGTCACCTCGCCCGCCGCGAAGATCGAGGGATCGACCGTACGGCAGCCCGCGTCGACGCGTATCCCGTTGTCGACATCGAGCCCCGCTGCCTGCGCGAGCTCGACATTCGGCACCACCCCGATGCCGACCACGACGAGATCGGCCGGCACGTCGCCACGATCGGTCTCGACGATCGCGCCGCCGCCCGGCGCGCGACGGATCGCGCGCGGCAGCGTCGCCATCCGGAAGACCACGCCGCGTGCGTCGTGCAGCCGATGCGCATACGCGCCGACGACTTCCGGCAACGCGCGTTGCAGCAGGCGCGGCGCCGGATCGATCACCGTCACGTCGCAACCGAGCTGGCGCGCCGCCGCCGCGACCTCGAGGCCGATGAAACCGCCCCCGAGCACCGCCACGCGGCGCCCCGGCGCGAGCTGCGCGCGCAACGCACGCGCATCGTCGACCGTGCGGACGTAATGCGGCGCGACGCCTTCGTCGATCTCACCGCCAAACGTGCGCACCCGCGAGCCCGTCGCCAGCACGAGCCGCGCATAAGGCAGCGTCGTGCCGTCGTCGAGCCGCACGCGCAATGCGTCGCGCTCGATCGCGTCGACGCGCGTGCCGAGCCGCAGCTCGATGCGCTGCGCGTCGTACCACGCGGCATCGCGCACGAACGCACGCTGCTCGCCGCCCTCGCTCAGCAGCGCATCCTTCGACAGCGCGGGCCGGTCGTACGGCAGCTCGCGTTCCGCGCCGATCATCACGATGCGCGCCGCGGCGTCGCGTTCGCGCAGCGCTTCGGCCGTGCGCCGCGCCGCATGGCCGGCGCCGACGATCACGAACGGATCAGCCGACATTGACTTCCACCTGCCCGTCGACGATCCGGATCGGATAGGTACGCACCGGCTCCGTGATCGGCGCGCATTTCGGCGCGCCCGTGCGAATGTCGATCAGCCCCTGGTGCAGCGGGCATTCGACGCAGCCGTCCTCCACATAACCCTCGGACAGCCGCGCATGGCCGTGCGTGCAGAGATCGTGCATCGCGAACAGTTCGTCGCCGATCCGGAACACGGCGATCGGCTTCTGGCCGGCGACGCGCGCCGCCGGTTCGGCTTCGGAGAATTCGTCGAAAGCGCCGAGCGGATGCCACTCGGCGAGCGTTGCTTCAGTCATGACTGTTCCTTGCTTGCGTATCAGATCGGGGTCGCGAGCAGCGTCTGCACGCGCGACGTGTCGTAGATCACCCGCTTGGTCTTGTAGCGCAGCCCGTCCGGCGTGCGCACGACCGTGTCGTAGTACTTGCCGGCCTGGTACACGTTCGACTCGCCGTTGCTGCGCGTCTGCACGACGACGTAGTTGCTCTCGGTGTCGATCTCGCCGTCACGTTGCGCGACGATCGTCAGGCCCGACGTCATGTGCCGGTACGTATGCTCTTCGTAGATGTTCGCGTGCCGCAGCGACACCACGCGGTCGCGCAGCATCCGCTGGTTCGTGCAGTGGACGATCCCGACCGGCAGCCCGAGGTCGGCGTTCTCCTTCGGCACGATTTCGTACGTGCAGTCCTCGGTGAACATCGTCGGCCACTCCTCGAGCCGGTTGTTGTCGAGATGCCCGATATAGCGGTTCTGGAGCATGTAAATCTCGAACCACGTCTTCATGTCTTCCGTCAGGTTTTCCATCGTTCCGCGCTCCCGCTTCAATAGCCCATCAGCTTCTGGTAGCCGACCCAGAACTTGCGGATCAGGCTTTCGGTGATCACCGTGTCCTGCTGGTCCGGATTGCCGCGCGACATCTCGATCACCGACGTCGCGTCGCCGTCGCGCACCGTGCCGCGCTGCACGAGCTCGGTCGCCTCCGTGTCCTCCATCGAGATATAGCCGGCCGGCCCGACGAGGTTCGCCTGCTTGATGCGCAGCGCGCGCAGCTCGGGCGTATCGTCCGCGTAGCCGAAGAAGTGGAAGATCAGCTCGAAGTTGTCGGGGCCCTTCGGCAGGATCTGGCGTGCGACCAGCGTGTTGTGGATCTGCTGGATCACGAGCTGCGGGAAGATCGGCTGGATATGGTTCGTGCAGTCCTCGTCGTATTCCGACACGAGATCGAGAATCGATTCGTCTTCCAGATGGAAACCTTCGTCGAACGAGCGAATGTTCTGCTGCTTGTACGCGGCCGACGTATCGTCGCCCGTCTTCGTCACCGTGATGATGCTGTGCAGCCCGTGGTTCGCATCCGGAATCGAGCGCGCCTTCATCCCGACGCGGAAGATGTTGAAGGTCGTATGGAACAGGTGCAGCATGCTCGCGTGATACGGGTCCTTCACGTTCTCCATGTACAGCTTCCAGTTCGACTTCGAATACTGGCGCGTGCAGCCGAGATACTCGATCGGCTTGTGGAAGATCCGGTCGATCCACGGGCGCATCTGCTCGCCGAGGTAGTCGGGCAGCGGCATCACGTCGTCGCTGAAGGTGGCGAACACGAGCCCGCGATAGCTGTCGACACGCAGCTTGCGCAGCCCGTGCTGCTTCGGGTCGAAGTCGGCCGGCATCCCGGACATCCCCTTCTGGCCGCGCCGGAACGGCACGCCGAGCAGGTTGCCCGCGTTGTCGAAGCTCCACTGGTGATACACGCACGTGTGCGAGCTCGCGTTGCCGCGCGACTTGCGGCACACCTGCGCGCCACGGTGCGCGCAGCGGTTCACCCACGCGGAAAGCGCGCCGTCCTCCGTGCGCGTGACGACCACCGGCGTATCACCGACGAACGTGCTCTTGAAATCGCCGGCGTTCGGGATTTCCGCTTCCAGCGCGACGAAGTTCCACGTCGGGCCGCGAAAGATGCGTTCCTGCTCGCGCTCGTAGACGGCCTGCGAGCTGAACACCTTGTACGGCACGCGCGAGCCGTCGTCGTGCGGAAAGCTCACGTCGGACGCGTTGTCGCGCGCGGCGAACACGACGGGCGATTCTGTCTGCTCCATGTCGGACTCCTTGGGGTTCCGTTTCATTAACAAGATGGAGTCCATTTTTGAAAGGCTAATATTCGCCGTCTATCCGGAAAGTGCGATTGCGGCGGCGCAATATCCACTTTCGGCGGATTTCTGAGCTAGCATGACGGCACACACGACCCTGCGCACGATCGCGACCCATTCATCGGATCGAAGCGCGCGTCGCTCATACAAAGGCTGAGGCCCATGTCCCCAACGTCGTTCGAGCCGCTCGCGCTGCGCGCGCACCGGCTGTTCGAATCCCGCGATCTCGACGAGACGCGCGAGCGGATCTCGCGCGTGATGCAGCCGCATGCGCTGCTGCCGACCGGCCGCACGCACGGCGCGTCGCACATGGATTTCGTCAGGCTCGGCGGACTCGGGATCGGCACGATCGCATTCGGCGACGCGATGCGCGTGCAGGTCGACGCGGTCGACGGCTACTACCTGCTGATGTTCTGCCTGTCCGGCCAGGCCGAGGTGCGCGCGATGGGGCGGCAGCTCGGCGTCGACGGCCAGACCGGCGTGCTGTGCGCGCCCGGCGAGCGCTTCGACGCGGTGCTGTCGGCCGATTGCGAGCAGTTCGTGCTGCGTATCGACGCGGCGACGGTCGGCTCGCTGACGGGCGACCCGCGCGCGACGCTCGACCCGGTGCTGCACGTCAGCGACGCCGCGCTCGCCGCGTGGCGCCAGCAACTGATGCTCGTCGCACGCTCGCCCGAACTGCTCGAGCGCGCGAACGCGAACCCGCGCGTCGCGTCGCAGCTCGAGCACCTGCTGATCGACCTGCTGATCGAAGGCCACCCGCCGTCCGTGCTGCACGCCTCGCACCGCGACCCGGCGCCGGGCTTCGTGCGGCGCGCACAGGAGTTCGTGAACGCGCACTACGCGCAGCCGCTGCAACTCGCCGATATCGTCCAGGCCGCCAACGTGCCGGAACGGACGCTGCGCGACGCGTTCCTGCAGTTCCGGGGAATGAGCCCGATGCAGTACCTGCGCGCGACGCGGCTCGACCATGCGCGCGAGCTGCTGCGCGGCGCGGCGTCCGACCGGCGGATCGCCGATGTCGCGCTCGATTGCGGGTTTACACACCTTGGCCGGTTCGCGATCGCGTATCGGGAAAAGTTTGGCGAATCGCCGTCGGAAACGCTCGACGTGAAGCGATAGCGGCGCGTTCGCTGGCGCGGCCGGTGGCTTGTGGCTTGTGGCTTGCGGCTTGCGGCTTGCGGCTTGTGGCTTATGGCTTATGGCCTTCGACCCGCAAAACCGGCGCGGCACTTGCATCGACGCGCGTGACATTACGACACCCCCTCCGCATCCACCGGTGCCCGCCGAAACAGACCGTTAGTTGCAATGCCTGAAAGCGACGACGCCCGTCAGGCCGACGCCCCGATCATCTCCCGCGCAATCGCGCAGAACGCGGCCGTGGCGGCGCTTTCGCCGTGCAGCCGGCGGCTCATGATGATCGGCGACGTCGCGGCCGGCTCCGGCAACCGCCGGTAGACCACGCCCTTCACGCGCACGCCCTCCACGCTCTCCGGCACCAGCGACACGCCGACCTGCGCGGCCACGAGCCCGAGCGCCGTCTGCAGCTCGCGCACCTCGTGCACGGCCGCCGGCACCAGCGCGCCGTCGCGCAGCGCCGACAGCTGCTGATCGGCAAAGCTCGGCCGCGGCGTGCTCGGATAAACGATCAGCGTCTCGTTCGCGATATCCGCGAGCGCGAGCGGCCGATCGGGATCGGCGAGCGGATGCCCGACCGGCAGCGCGGCGATCAGCTTTTCCTCGATCAGCGCCTCGCGCACCAGCTGGTCGTCGTCGAACCGCAGGCGGCCGAACCCGACGTCGATCCGCCCGCCCTTCAGCGCGCCGAGCTGCTCCAGCGTGAACATTTCGATCAGCGACAGTTCGACGTCCGGCTGCGCCTCGCGAAACGCGCGGATCACGTCCGGCAGCGCGCCGTACAGCGTCGACGGCACGAAACCGATCACGATCCGCTCCGACAGCTGCGCGAGCCGCCGCGTCAGCGGGCCGAGCTCGTCGGCCTGGTCGACGAGGCGTTTCGCCTGCGCATAGAACACGCGCCCCGCATCCGTCAGTTTCAGCGGCCGCGCGCCGCGCTCGAACAGCGGCAGCCCGATCTCGTCCTCGATCGCCTGGAGCTGGCGGCTCAGCGGCGGCTGCGTCATGTGCAACCGCTCGGCCGCCCGCGTGATGTTCATTTCCTCGGCGACGGCGATGAAGTAGCGGAGCTGGCGCAATTCCATTTCATGCCTCAAAGGTATGGAAGTAGTCGGAAAGAGTGTTGGACGACGCGGGGCGGGAATTCCTACCATGTGCACCAACAGGAGGAATCGCATGATAGCAACTGCCGCCACCATCGAACGCATCGAGACTTTGCTGGTCGACGTGCCGACGATCCGGCCCCACAAATTGTCGGTCGCCACGATGAATTGCCAGACCCTCGTGCTGGTCCGTATTCGATGCACGGACGGTATCGAAGGCGTCGGCGAGGCGACGACCATCGGCGGCCTCGCCTACGGCGAGGAGAGCCCCGAAAGCATCAAGGTCAACATCGACACCTACTTCGCGCCGCTGCTGCAGGGCATGGACGCGACCCGCCCGGGCGCCGCGATGGCGCGCGCGCGCAAGCTGTTCCAGGGCAACCGCTTCGCGAAGTGCGCGATCGAGACCGCGCTGTTCGACGCGCAGGCGCGCCGCCTCGGCGTGCCGCTGTCGGAACTGTTCGGCGGCCGCCGGGCCGACGCGGTGGACGTCGCCTGGACGCTCGCGAGCGGCGACACACAGCGCGACATCGCGGAAGCCGAAGCGATGCTCGACGCGCGCCGCCATCGTGCGTTCAAGCTGAAGATCGGCTCGAACGCGGTCGCCAGCGACGTCGCACACGTCGTCGCGATCAAGCGCGCGCTCGGCGAGCGCGGCGACGTGCGGGTCGACGTGAACCAGGCATGGAGCGAAACCGACGCGATCTGGGCCGGCGCACGGCTCGCGGAAGCGGGCGTGAGCCTCGTCGAGCAGCCGATCGCCGCGACCAACCGCGCGGGGCTGAAACGCCTCACGCAACTCGCGCAGGTGCCGATCATGGCCGACGAGGCGCTGCACGGCCCCGTCGATGCGTTCGCGCTCGCGCAGGATCGCGCGGCCGACGTGTTCGCGGTGAAGATCGCGCAATCGGGCGGCCTGCAGGGCGCGGCGAGCGTCGCGTCGATCGCGGCGGCGGCCGGCATCGAACTGTACGGCGGCACGATGCTCGAGGGCGCGGCCGGCACGATGGCGTCCGCGCAACTGTTCAGCACGTTCGACTCGCTGAAATGGGGCACCGAGCTGTTCGGCCCACTGCTGCTCACCGAGGAAATCCTCGTCGAGCCGCTGCGTTACGAGGATTTCAAGCTGCACCTGCCGGCAACGCCCGGCCTCGGCATCACCTTCGACTGGGCCCGCATCGAACGCATGAAGCGCGACGCCCGCTGACCCCACACGACAACCGAAACCGGAGACACACATGGACAAGCAAGCCATCGACGCCCTGCTGAAAACGTTCGACGACGCCGCGGAGAAGCCCGGCAACCCGCGCGTGCGCGCGATCGTCAACCGGATCGTGAAGGACATCTGCTACACGATCGAGGATTTCGACGTGCAGCCGAGCGAATTCTGGACGGCACTCAACTACCTGAACGAAGCCGGTCGCGAATTCGGGCTGATCGCCGCGGGCCTCGGCCTCGAGCGCTTCCTCGACGTGCGGATGGACGAGGCCGAAGCAAAGGCCGGCATCGAGGGCGGTACGCCGCGCACGATCGAGGGGCCGCTGTACGTTGCCGGCGCGCCGGAATCGGTCGGCCATGCGCGCCTCGACGACGGCACCGATCCGGGCCAGACGCTCGTGATGCGCGGCCAGGTGCTCGGCAAGGACGGCGCGCCGATCGCGAACGCGCTCGTCGAGGTGTGGCATGCGAACCATCTCGGCAACTACTCGTACTTCGATCAATCGCAGCCCGCGTTCAACCTGCGCCGTTCGATCCGCACCGACGCGGAAGGCCGCTACAGTTTCCGCAGCGTGCTGCCGGTCGGCTACAGCGTGCCGCCGGGCAGCAAGACCGAGCAGTTGCTCGACCAGCTCGGCCGCCACGGCCATCGTCCCGCGCACATTCACTTCTTCGTTTCGGCGGACGGTTATCGTAAGCTGACGACGCAGATCAACATCGAAGGCGATCCGCACATCTGGGACGACTTCGCATTCGCGACCCGCGAAGGGCTGATCCCGAAGATCAAGCAGGCCGAAGGCGCGGAAGGCAAGCCGTACGGCGTCGACGGGCAGTTCGCGCTGATCGACTTCGATTTCTCGCTGCTCAAGGAAAAGCAGGACGTGCCGGCAAGCGAAGTCGAGCGAGCCCGCGCGCAGGCGTGAGCGGCCTTCCCGTTCGACGAATCGACAACGCAAGGAGTGCAGGATGCTGTTTCATGTGGAAATGACCGTCCGCCTGCCGACGGACATGGATCCGGTCAAGGCGGCCACGCTGAAGGCGGAAGAAAAGGCGATGTGCCAGCGGCTGATGAACGAAGGTACCTGGCGTCATCTGTGGCGGATCGCCGGGCAGTATGCGAACGTCAGCATCTTCGACGTCGAGAGCGTGCAGCAACTGCATGACCTGCTGAGCCAGTTGCCGCTGTTCCCGTATATGGAGATGGAAGTGCGCGCGCTGTGCCGGCATCCGTCTTCAGTGCGGGAAGACGATCGGTAAGCAGGCGATCGAGTTCCGACAAGACGGGCGGCCCGCGACTTCATCGCGGGCCGCCCGTTTCGTTACGCCATCCGCCGGGGTGGATCGGGTTGCCACGCGGCCGGCTTCCGCTCATCCGTCGCGCCGATCTCCGGAAACGGCTCGATTCGCGCGCAGGTGTCGATATGCCCGCGCGCCGCTTTCCCGAACGGGCCCGCCATGCGTCATCACTACGCGTGCGCCAGATGCGCGGCAAACCCCACCGTCCCCGGCACGATCTCCTCCTTCAGCGTCAACGCCGGAATCTCGTAATCGCCCGCGTTCTGTCGCCGGAACGGAATCGGCGGCGCGGTCCACAACGCATCGAGACGCTTGCCGAGCGCCGCACGCGTTTCGTCGAAGCGTGCGTCGTTCATCTTGCCCGTCCGGTAGATCACGAACGGCGGCAGCACGTCGAACCCCGGGTAATACAGGATCCCGTGCTGGATCGGGAACAGCACGTCGTCGATCGGCCCGTTGATGCCCCGCGGGCTGTAGTGCGATTCCCACCCGCCTGCCGTGACGATCAGCATCGCCCGCTTGCCGGCCAGCGACCCTTCGCCGTAGCGGTTGCCCCAGCGCGTCTCCGAATGCTCGCCGACGCCATACGCAAAACCGTACGCATACACACGCTCGACCCAGCCCTTCATGATTGCCGGCATCGAGAACCACCACAACGGAAACTGCAGGATCACCGCGTCGGCCCACTTCAGCTTCTCCTGCTCGCGCGCGATATCTTCACTTTGCGTGCCGGCCGCGAATGCGTGCTTGGAGTCGAGCGACGGATCGAACCGCGCGTCGGGCGCGCGACCGGTCACGTCGTTCGCGTCGAACGCCGCCTTCCAGTTCATCGCATACAGATCCGTCACCTGCACCGCGTGGCCGGCCGCTTCGAGATGCTCGACGGCAAAGTCGCGCAGCGCGCCGTTCAGCGAACGCGGTTCGGGATGGGCATAAACGATCAGCACATTCATGTTCGTCACTCCTTTGATTGAACGACTACAGGATGCCGCCGCCAAAGGTATATTTGAAATGAATTCCTGATATTCCAGGTATAGCCATGAATAATCTCAGACGACTCGACCTGAACCTGCTCGTCACGCTGGACGTGCTGCTCGCCGAGCACAACGTCACGCGTGCGGCCGAGAAGCTGAACATGTCGCAGCCGTCGGTGAGCGTGCAGCTGCAGAAACTGCGCGACCTGTTCGGCGACCCGCTGCTGTTGCCGGGGCCGCGCGGGATGCGGCCGACCGCGCGCGCGGAAACGCTGCGCGAGCCGTTGCGCGATGCGCTCGAAGCCGTCGAACGCGCGGTCGTTCCGGCCACCCCGTTCGATCCGGCGACCGCGACCAACACGTGGCGCGTGGCCGCGACCGATTACGGCGAATCGACGATCGTGCTGCCCGCGCTGCACACGCTGCGCTCGGCCGCGCCCGGCACACGGCTCGCCGTCGTCGAACTCGCGCCGCCGCGCATCGAGCAGGATGCCGAACGAAACGGCATCGACCTCGCCTTTCATACGACAGAAGGGTCGCCGGCCGGCATGCGGCGCCTGCCGCTGTTCGTCGAGCGTTATGTGCTCATCGGCCGCGCCGGGCATCCGAAGCTGAAGCGGCGCCCCACGCTCGCGCAGTTCGGCACGCTCGAACACGTGATCGTGTCGCCCGATGGCGGCGGCTTCTTCGGCGTGACGGACGAAGCGCTCGCGAAGGTCGGTGCCGTGCGGCGCGTCGTGCTGTCCGTGCCGCACTTCCTGTTCGTGATGTCGGCGGTCGCGAGCACCGATCTCGTCGCGATGCTGCCCGAGCGACTGGTGCGCGACGTGCCTGCGCTGCGTGTGGTGGACGCACCGGTCGAGGTGCCCGGCTATGAAATGTCGATGCTGTGGCACGAGCGCGTGCATCGCGATCCGGCGCATCGGTGGCTGCGGGAAACCATCGCGGCGGCGGTCTGACACGGCCCGGTCGCCGGGCGGCTGCCATCTGCTGTCATCGGGGGCTTGAAAGTGCGCCGATCACTGTATATATTTACAGTGTTTCTGCGTCATTTGACCCGAATTCCGTCCCCCGAGACGGTCTTTAGTGAGGCGACCATGTTCCAGTCATCCGCATTCGATCCCGAGCAACCCGGCTTCAATCCCGTCCACTTCGAGCGCGCCGCGCGGCAGGCGGTCGTCGATCTTCAGCGTGTCGTCGGCGGCCCCGCGCAGCGGGCGCTCGGCTTGCGGCGCCGCAGCCATCCGGCCGCCGTCCGCACGATGAGCTGGCAGGCGCTGCTGAATGTCGAGGAGCTGGCGTTCTCGAACTCCGGCTTCCTGAACCGCAACGATCCGACGGTCGTCGACGCCTTCATCCGGCTGCGCGACAGCCGGATGGTCGCCGCGGACGTCGAGGAAGCCGTCGACTGGAAGCGCGACGACGACGATTTGCCCGCCGTTTACCTGATCGTCAAGGCGATGCTGGAAGCGGAAGAGCGTGAGACCCAACACGCCGAAATGGAGTGACGGCGGCGACGCGCGGCCGTCCCGTTACAGCCGCGCCGCGAGGCGCGCACCCTGATCGATCGCGCGCTTCGCGTCGAGTTCGGCGGCCAGTTCCGCGCCGCCGATCAGGTGCACGGAACGCCCGGCCGCCTGCAACGGCGCGAGCAACGCACGCTGCGGCTCCTGCCCCGTGCAGAGCACGATCGTGTCGGCTTCGATCAGCTCGTGATCGGTGCGCTGCTCGCCGTACGACACGTGCAGCCCGCGCGCATCGATCAATTCGTAGTTCACGCCGCCGATCATCTTCACCTGCTTCATCTTCAGCGTCGCGCGGTGAATCCAGCCGGTCGTCTTGCCGAGCCCCTTGCCGAGCGGCGCGGCCTTGCGCTGCAGCAGCGTCACTTCACGCGCGGGCGGCGTGACCTGCGCACGCGTCACGCCGCCACGCGTCGCGGCCGGGTCGGTCACGCCCCACTCGGCCTTCCACTCGTCCAGATCGAGCGCCGGCGATTCGCCGTCCTGCACCAGGTACTCGGCGACATCGAAGCCGATCCCGCCCGCGCCGACCACCGCGACACGCCGTCCGACCGGCTGCCTGCCCGCGAGCACGTCGATGTAGCTGAGCACGTTCGGCCCGTCCTGCCCCGGAATCTTCGGGTCGCGGGGCGCGACGCCCGTTGCGAGCACGATTTCGTCGTAGCCGCCTGCGATCAGGTCGCTTGCGTCGACGCGGCGGTTCAGGTGCAGGTTCACGCCGGTCAGCTCGACCTGGCGGCCGAAGTAGCGCAGCGCTTCGTGAAACTCCTCCTTGCCCGGAATCCGCTTGGCCATGTTGAACTGGCCGCCGATCTCGGCTGCGCCGTCGAACAGGTCGACCCGATGGCCGCGCTGCGCGAGCACGGTCGAGCACGCGAGCCCGGCCGGCCCCGCGCCCACCACCGCGATGCGCTTCGGCTGCGATGCGGGCGTGTATTTCAGCTCCGTCTCGTGGCATGCACGCGGATTCAGCAGGCACGACGCGATCTTGTTCTTGAACGCATGATCGAGGCACGCCTGGTTGCAGCCGATACAGGTGTTGATCTCGTCGGCACGGCCCTGTGCGGCCTTGACCACGAACTCGGCATCCGCGAGCAGCGGGCGGGCCATCGACACCATGTCCGCGCAGCCGTCCGCGAGGATCTGCTCGGCCACTTCGGGGCGATTGATCCGGTTGGTGGTCACGAGCGGAATGCCGACCTCGCCTTTCATCTTCTTCGTCACCCACGCGAACGCGCCGCGCGGCACCGACGTCGCGATCGTCGGCACGCGCGCCTCGTGCCAGCCGATCCCCGTGTTGATGATCGTCGCGCCCGCGCGCTCGACGGCCTTCGCGAGCTGCACGGTTTCGCTCCAGTCGCTGCCGTCCGGAATCAGGTCGAGCATCGACAGCCGGTAGATCAGGATGAAATCGCGGCCGACCGCTTCGCGCGTGCGTTCGATGATCTCGAGCGGCAGCCGGATGCGGTTCTCGTACGACCCGCCCCACTGGTCGGTGCGCTTGTTCGTATGCATCGAGATGAACTGGTTGATCAGGTAGCCTTCGGAGCCCATGATCTCGACGCCGTCGTAACCGGCTTCACGCGCGAGCTTCGCGCAACGGACGAACGCGCGGATCTGCCGCTCGACCCCGCGCGCGCTCAGCTCGTGCGGCGCGAACGGCGAAATCGGCGACTTGATCTTCGACGGGGCGACCGCAAACGGGTGATAACCGTAGCGGCCCGTATGGAGGATCTGCAGCGCGATCTTGCCGTCCTCCGCATGCACGGCCTCCGTGATCTCGCGATGGCGCCGCGCGGCGCCCGACGTCATCAGCGTGCCGCCGAACGGCTTGGTCCAGCCGGCCACGTTCGGCGCGAAGCCGCCCGTCACGATCAGGCCCACGCCGCCGCGCGCGCGTTCCGCGAAATATTCGGCAAGCCGCGGCAGCGTCTTGCGGCTGTCCTCGAGGCCCGTGTGCATCGAGCCCATCAAGACGCGGTTTTTCAGCGTCGTGAAACCGAGATCGAGCGGCGCGAGCAGGTGGGGAAAGGGTGTCGTCATGATGATCGTGCCAGTAAGCGATGCGTGACATCGTAGGCGCGCGCCGCCTTGAACGTGAGGGGGCAAACAGCCATAATGCTTGTCATTTCCGGCCAAAACGACATGACTTCCCCTCCCGCCAAGGACCGCCTCGGGCTGCGCCGGCCGACGATTCCGGTCGCCTACACGCGCCTGCTGCTGCAGGCGCTGGCCGCGCGCGGTGTCGACCTGGCCGCCGTGCGCGCCGGCACGGGCCTGCGCGATGCGGTGCTGGCCGAACCGGACGCGCGCGTCGCGCCGTCGCAATGGGGGCGGCTCGTGCTCAATGCGATCGAGATCGGCGGCGATCCGGGCATCGGGCTCGCGTTCGGGCTGCTGCTGAAGCCGACCGTGCACGGCTTTCTCGGCTACGCGACCCTGACCGCGCGGGACATCCGCGACGCGCTATCCGTCACGCAGCGTTACTTCCGGATGCGCAACCGCCAATATCGCCTGACCTATGCAGAAGACGAACGCGGCGCGACGCTCGAACTGCACGGCGTGCAGGCGAGCCCCGTATTGCAGCATCACGTGATGTTCGAGTTCGTGCTGACCGGGCTCGCGCAGAACATCTCGCAATGGGCCGGGCGCGCGTCGCCGCCGATCGCGCTGCAATTCACGTGGCAGGAGCCGCCCTATTTCGCACGCTATCGCGACCAGTTGCCGCCGGTCGAATTCGGTTGCGCGGCCAACGCGCTGTGGATCGCGCGCGACGTGCTCGACTGGCCGCTGCCGCTCGCCGACGAAGTCGCGCATCGGCAGGCGCTCGTCCAGGTGGAGCGTGAGTATGCGCAGGTGCGCCAGGAGGAAGGCGATCTGGTCGAACGCGTGCGTGCGGAGCTGGCACGCGGCGCCGGCGATTACCCGGGGCCGGAGACGCTCGCCGATGCACTGCTGGTGTCGACCCGCACGCTGCGGCGCCGGCTCGAGGAAGCCGGGTCGGGCTATCGGCAGTTGCTCGACGAAGCGCGGTTTCGCGACGCGAAGCAGTTGCTCGCCGCGTCGGATCTCGACCTGAAGACGATCGCCGAGCGGCTGCAATTCACCGACCCGGCGAATTTCACGCGCGCGTTCCGGCGCTGGGCCGGGCAGACGCCGAGCGCCTATCGGGAGGCGGCTGCGGGCACGGCACGCGACTGATGCAGGGCCGCGACCGGCACGAGGTGCCGGCCCGTGATTTCATCGGTATGATCAATCCCACGCCCAAGCGGCGCCGACCGGCGCACTCTCCCGCCCCATGCCCAAGCACACCACGCTGATCGAGTCGACGATCGACCGTATCGATACGAACCTCGTCCGGATCAAGGCCGACAGCAGTAAGGTGCCGCTTTATCGCCTGACGATGCGGAACGCCTGCTACTTCATCGCCGCCGACGATTTCGACGCGGAGGCGTTCAAGCAGATCGATCGATTGAAGCCCGGGATGGCCGTGCGCGCGTGCATCTTCGACGATCGCGGCCGTCGCCGGATCGCGTGGCTCAGAAGCAGCGACCTGGCGATCGCACCCTACGATGCGCTCGGACAAAGGGACAGCAACCTGACGCTGCTCACATGGGCGTCGATCGTTTTCGTGCTGAGCCTGCTGATCGGTGCCGCCGTGTTCAGATCGGGCTGGGCGTTCGTCGGCGTCCTGGCCTTGCTCGCGAGCATCATCAGCCTGCTGGGCATCCTGCTCGCGACTGCGGGGCTGTCCGATCTGGTGTTCCGGCCTCAGCGTCGCGAGGCGCAGCAAAAGTGGCAGTACGAACCCGCCGGGTTCACGACGGAACGGAGCAACGGATGACCGGCCGCACCATGCAAGTCGCATCCGGCCGCGTGACATCCGTCAGCCAGAAGACGATCACTACGCAGGTCTGGAGCAACAATCTCGGCTGGACGACGCAAGGCATCGAGGAGATCGCGCTGCAGCTCGACACGTTCGACGCGCCGCTCACGCTCGTGACCGGCGCCACGCGCAGCCTGTTCATCGTCGCGGGCGATCGGCTGGAGGTGGCGTACGCCGAAGGCCCGGATCGCCCGGCCATCTACGGCATCCGCAACGCGACCGACGCCTCGGTGTATCTGGTTCGACCCGCGAAAGTCGCCGGGGCCCGCATCGATGTGTTCGCGGCGCTATTCCTGCTGGTCGCCTTCGTCTTCATTCTCGGCATCATGTCCGCGGTGTCGCGCAGCTTCGACGGGATGCTCGACACGTTCGCGTGGTTCGGCGGGGGCGCGATCGGGTTCTTCCTGCTGAGCACGATCCTGCGCACCGTGTTCGGCGTGGTCGTGTGGCCCGAGATCCGGCGGCTCAGGCAGCCCGGCGGCAAGCGCGAGATGAACGCCGCAAGGCAGGCGCTGTCGCTCGCGAACGACGATACGCCGAACATCCGTTTTCTCTGACTTCTCCGACGCGATACGCACGCGACGCGTCAGCAACCGACGACGATCCGCGCGCCGCCGTCACCCTCGCTCGCCTCGATCCGCACCTCGCCCGTCGCGGCGACGATCGCGTCGTACACGTCGTCGGTCACGCACACCACCGGCACCGCGATCGCATACAGCTCGGCCGCCACGATCGCGCCGATCGAGATGATCAGGTCGCGCTCCTTCAGCACGATCCCGACCGGCCCCGTGCCGTTGCGCACGGCTTCCGCGAGCACGCTGCTGCTCGAACTCGAGCCCTTCGCGTGCGGCATCACCATCACCTTGCCGGCGAGGCTCGCACCGGCCTGCGGATGCCCGCGATCGACGATCTTTCCCGCGCCCGAGTCGTAGCCGCCCCAGAAACTGAGCGGCTTGTCGAGCACGAACGCGCGCGCGCATGCGCTGCCCGGCACGAGCGTGTCGCCCGTCAAGCCCTTGCCCGTCGCCGTCGCTTCAGTCATCGAATCGCACCTTTCCTTCGAACGCCGACCGCACGCATTCGCGCATGCTGCCGTACGCGACCGTCACGCCGATGTTCGCGGGCGCATACGACGCCCATTTCCCCGAATTGGTCATCACCAGCCCCGACAGTTGCTTCATCACCGGCGTGATGTACGTGCAGGTGTCGACGACGATCTGAATGCCGCGCGCGGCGAATTTTTCCGCAAGGCCGGCCTCCTCTAGTTCCCACAAGATGAAGCGGCTCGTGTTCACGTAGAAATCGCAGGCCGGCTTGCCGTCGAACGCGTCGAGCAAGGTGCCGAGCGTGCGGAATTCGGCCAGCGAGAAATGCGGCGTGCCGAGCGCCACCGCGACGAGTGCATCGCCGGCCGCGCCGTGGTTCAGCGTGCGGCGAATCTCGTCGAGGTCGGCCATCGCGACATCGACCGTGCGTTGCGCCGCCTTCCCGTGCAACGCCGCGTCGAGCGTCGGCGCCTCGGGTGTGATGCCCACCGCATGGAACAGCGCGACGGCGCCGCTCGATGCGGCCGCCGCGCCCAGCGCCTTGAGTTCGTCTTCGGTGGTATCCGCCGGCAGCCCGACGATCGCCGGCACGACCGCGCCCGCGATCCTGCCGATCAGCAGACCGAGCGCGGCGAAATAAATGTCGCGCGACGGCAGGCGGCTGAAGTCCGGCGCGTTGAACACGATCCGCGCGGCGCGATTCGCTTCGACATGCAGCCCCGCATAAGGCGCGCGCCCGGTGATCGCCGCAGCCAGGTCGAGAAAATCGCCATACCGGCTCGTGCGCGCGCCGAGCACCGAGTTCGCGAACACGATCGCGTTCGATTCGGCCCACGCGATCTGCTCGCCTTTCGCGGGACGGTTCTTCAGTTGATACGGCGCGCACGTGAAGCTCGACTCGCAGCCGAGTTGCAGATGCGCGTCCATCAGGCGCTGCGCGTCGCGCTGGATCGTGCGGTCGCCGTGGTACAGCTCGGGATGGATCAGGTCGAGCGACCCGACGTTCAGCGTGGTCGGCACCGCGACCTTCGCACCGGTGTCGACGAAATATTCGACGAAGTCGAGGCTCGTCCGGCCGTGGTAAAGGCAGCCGTCGATATGCGCGGACGTGATGTCGATCAGGTGCGGCGCGGACATCACCTGCGCCGTGCGTGCGACGATCCGCATCGCGCGCGCGACGCCATCGCCGTCATCCCCGCGCAGCATGGCGCTGTCGCGGTCACTCAACTGCAGCATCGGTTGCTCCTCTGACGCGTGCCGGCGGCGCCGGCCCGTGAAATCCGTCAGGGGACTCTACAACTGGAAATAAAAACTGTCCAGATCCACGTCGATCCGGACAGTTTAAAAAACCAATTTCAGCGTTGTAGCGCCACCGAAGTGGGCAATGGATCGAATTTCGCTCCAGTTTGCCGCCGGTTCGTCTAGCGTTCCGCGGTCACGCTGAACAGCTCGTCGCGCAGCGCCTTCGCGCGGTCGCGTCCGAACTGCGTCTCGAATTCGTCCTGCGCGGCCTGCCACGCAACCAGCGCCCGCGCGAACGTGCGCTCGCCCGGCTTCGTGAGGCTCAACGCATGCGCACGCGCATCGTGCTCGGACGCGGCCGTCGCGACGAAGCCGTCGCGCTGCAGCGGCTTCAGCGCGCGCAACAGGGTCGTGCGATCCATCACGAGGCGATCGGCGAGTTCGCTCATCAGCAGGCCGGGCCTGCGCGTCAGGTTCGACATGATCGAGAACTGGGCGGGCGTGACGCCAACCGGGGCCAGATGGCGTTCGTACAGTTGCGTGACGAAGCGCGCCGCCTGACGCAGCGCGAGACAGTTGCACGCCTGGGCAATCGAGGTGTCGTTCATGCCTCGCAATTTATATGTGCATATGCATAAAGTCAATGTACACTCCGCCGTAACCAGGCCGGTGGCCGGCCCGCGCGTCAAGGAGACGGACATGGACTACATCGACAAGCTGAGGATCTTCCGGTCGGTGGTGGAGCTGCGCAGCTTCACGCGCGCAGCCGACATGCTCGGCCTCGCCCGGCCCGTCGTGTCGCGCGCGGTCGCGGATCTCGAAGCGCGCTTCGGCAGCCGGCTGCTGCACCGGACCACGCGCCAGGTGTCGCTGACCGAAACCGCCGAGCGCATCTACGAGCGCTGCGCGGCCGTGCTGGACGAGCTCGACTCGCTCGAAGCGGAAGCGCAGGCGCCGACACGCGAGCCCGAAGGCCTGTTGCGGCTCGTCGCGCACACGACGGCCGCGCTGAACCGGCTGGTGCCGCTGATCGCCGGCTTCAAGGCCGCGCACCCGAAGGTGCGCCTCGACGTGACGCTGACCGAGCGCCCGGTCGATCTCGTCGGCGAAGGCTACGACATCGGCATCGTCGTGCCGTACATGCTGACGAGCGAATCGACCGTCGTGCGGCTGATCGAACGCATTCCGGTCGTGATCGTCGCGACGCCCGCGTATCTGCAAGCGCATGCGCGCCCCGAGACACCGGCCGACCTGGCCGATCACCCGTTCGTGCCGATCTCGCCTTCGCTGCGCCGCCCCGCCCTGTCGTTCCGCATCGACGGCGACCTGCTGACCGTGCCGTTCCGCTTCGACATCTCGTCGAACAGCCCCGTCTTCAACCGCGAAATGGTGATGCACGACTTCGGCATCGGCGTCGTCCCGAAAACGCTCGTCCAGGCCGAACTCGCGTCGGGCGCGCTCGTGCAGCTGCTGCCCGACGCCGACCTCGTCGACGCATCCGTCGAGATCAAGCTCGCGTACGCGAACCGCGCGCTGCTGCCCGCGAAGGTCAAGGCGTTCATCGACTACACGGCCGCCTACTGCGACCGCGAAGGCTGGATCGTTCCCGCCGCGGCCTGACCGGGCGCGCGAACGCGCCTCGTTGCAGCCGATTGGTACAGCCACGACACCAATCTGATCCCGCCCCGCCCATCGCTTCACGCGATCCCGCGCCCTAACATGTGCACATGCACAAGACCACGCTCACCGACGACGATTGCTTTGCGGTCCGGCAAGCCGCCCGGCGAATCTCGCAGTTCTACGAGCGCTATCTGTCACGCGCGGGTGTCACGCCATCGCAATACAGCATTCTCGCGCTGCTGCGCGACCAGCCCGGCCTGACGATGGCGACCTTGTCGAGCATGCTGGTGATCGAACGCACCGCGCTGCTGCGCGCGCTCAAGCCGCTCGTCGGCGCGGCGCTGGTGGCGGGCCGGATCGAGCCGCCGTGCCGCGGCCAGACGTTCGCGCTCACCGCGCACGGCGAAACCAAGGTCGCCGATGCGCACGTGCACTGGCTCGCCGCGCAGGAAGCATTCGAGCGGTGTTTCGGGTCGGCGCAGGCGGCCCGCCTCAGAGACGAATTGTTCCGGATCACGCACAACCTGCCGGAACGCTGATTGACGACTTCCCCGACGGACGGCACGCCGTCTTTCGTTTTGATACGTGCATATACATAGGTGAATCGATGGAAACGACCCAAGCCGCTGCCGCGTCACGCGAAGCAGCCACAACCGACCAACCCGCGAAGCAACAGCGCCGCGTGCCGTGGATGCGCATCGCGGTGGGTGCCGTCGTCGTCGTCGTGGCCGCCGCCGCGCTCGACTGGCTGTTCGTGCTGCGCTTCCAGGAAAGCACCGACGATGCCTATGTCGGCGGCGACGTGACGGTGCTCGCGCCGAAGGTCAACGGCTTCGTCGACAAGATCCTCGTGACCGACAACCAGCGCGTGAAGGCCGGCGACGTGCTCGTGCAGCTCGATGCGCGCGACTACGACGCGAAGCTCGCGCAGGCCAGCGCCGAAGTCGACAGCGCGCGCTCCGCCGTGACCGAACTCGAGGCGAAGCAGCAACTGCAATATGCGGTGATCGGACAGCACGCAGCGGACAAGAACGCTTCGTCGGCCGAGCTGACGCGCGCCGCATCGGATCGTGTGCGCTACCGCGAGCTCGTGAAATCCGACGCGGTGTCGAACCAGATCGTCGAACGCGCGGACGCCGATTACTCGAAGGCCGGCGCCGCCGTCGAACGCAGCGACGCCGCGCTGCTCGCGTCGAAGCGGCAGCTCGACGTGCTCGGCGCGCAGCTCGCCGACGCGCGGGCGCGCGTGAACACCGCGCTCGCCGCGCAGCGCGTCGCCGCGCTCAACGTCGAATACACGACGATCCGCTCGCCGGTCGACGGTTACGTCGGCAATCGCACGGGCCGCGTCGGGATGCTCGCGAACGTCGGCGTGCCGCTGCTGACGATCGTGCCGGCTTCCGGACTGTGGATCGACGCGAACTTCAAGGAAGACCAGCTGCGCAAGATGCACGCGGGCGATCGCGTCGACGTGTCGCTCGATGCGTCGAGCACGCGCCTGCACGGCCGCGTCGACAGCCTCGCGCCCGCGACCGGCGCGACCTTCAGCGTGCTGCCGCCCGAGAACGCGACCGGCAACTTCACGAAGATCGTCCAGCGCGTGCCCGTGCGCGTGCATCTCGATCCGCAGCCGGGCCTCGAGCACGTGCTGCGCCCCGGCCTGTCCGCGGTCGTGACCGTGCATACCGGCCGCGCGAGCTGAACGGGAGACGACGATGACCACCGCGTTTTCCGGCGACCCGGCGTCGCAACCGACGAAGCAGCGCGTTTTCGCCTTCGCGCTGATGTGCGTCGGCTTCTTCATGGCGACGCTCGACATCCAGATCGTCGCGTCGTCGCTGCGCGACATCGGCGGCGGCCTGTCCGCCAGCCAGGACGAATTGTCGTGGGTGCAGACGGCCTACCTGATCGCCGAGATCATCGTGATCCCGATGTCGGGCTGGCTGTCGAAGGTGATGTCGACGCGCTGGCTGTTCGTCGCGTCGGCCGTCGGCTTCACGATCACGAGCATGCTGTGCGGGCTCGCGTGGGACATCAACTCGATGATCCTGTTTCGCGGGCTGCAAGGCGCGCTCGGCGCCGCGATGATCCCGACCGTGTTCACCACCGCGTTCGTGCTGTTCCCGGGCAGGCAGCGGCTGATCGCGTCGACGACCATCGGCGCGCTCGCGTCGCTCGCTCCGGCGATCGGCCCCGTGATCGGCGGCTGGATCACCGATCAATGGTCGTGGCATTGGCTGTTCTACCTGAACCTCGTACCGGGCATCGCGGTGGCCGCACTCGTGCCGCGCTACGTGCATATCGACGAACCCGATCTCAGCCTCATCAAGCGCGGCGACTACCTCGGCATCGTGCTGATGTCGGGTTTCCTCGGCTGCCTCGAATACGTGCTGGAGGAAGGCCCCCGCAAGAACTGGTTCGGCGACGATGCGATCGTGATCTGCGCGTGGATCTCCGGCATCTGCGGCTTCCTGTTCCTCGTGCACGCGCTGACCGCCAAAGATCCGATCGTCGACCTGCGCGCGCTCGCCGTGCGCAACTTCGGGATCGGCAGCCTGCTGTCGTTCGTGACCGGCATCGGGATCTTCGTGACCGTGTTCCTGACGCCGCTGTTTCTCGCGCAGGTGCGCGCGTTCAGCTCGCTGCAGATCGGCATCGCGCTGCTGTCGGTCGGTGCGTTCCAGTTGATCGCGCTCTGCGCGTATGCGTTCGCCGCGCGCTTCTTCAGCCTGCGTGCGTTGCTCGTGTTCGGGTTGATCTGTTTCGGACTCGGCTGCTACCTGTACACGCCGATCACGCACGACTGGGGCTGGCGCGAATTGCTGCTGCCGCAGGCGCTGCGCGGCATCGGCCAGCAGTTCAGCGTGCCGCCGATCGTGACGATGGCGCTCGGCTCGCTGCCGCAGTCGCGGCTGAAATCGGCGAGCGGCCTGTTCAACCTGATGCGCAATCTCGGCGGCGCGATCGGCATCGCGGTAAGCGCGACGATGCTCAACGACCGGCTGAATTTTCACTACCTGCGGCTGAACGAGCACGTGAGCGCCGGCGAACCGCAGATCGCGTCGCTGCTCGATCGACAGGCGGCTTACTGGGGCTCGGTGGCCGGCAATACGCTGAATACCGCGCAGGCCGGGCTCGCGAACCTGCATCGGCTGATCTATCGCGAAGCGCTGACGCTCACTTATGCGGATGCGTATTACGTGCTGTCGCTGTGTTTCGTCGTCGCGCTGTTTGCCGTCGTGTTTTCCAAACCCATTACGTTGAACGCGCCGCCGCCGGACGCGCACTGAGGCCAGGGTCATCATCATGAAAAAGCTACTCGTCGCGCTGGCTGTCAGCGCATTCGCCGCCGGGTGCGCGGTGCAGCCCGCGCAGCATCCGGCGCTGTCCGAATCCGTCCAGACGCTCGCCCCCGCCGCATGGGATACCGACGTGCCGCGCGCGGACATCGACGCCGCCGCCTGGTGGGCGCAATTCCACGATCCCGTGCTCGACCGGCTGATCGCGGCCGTGCTCGACGGCAACCCCGATCTGCAGGCCGCCGCCGAACGCGTGAAGCAGGCGCAGGCGCTGACCGTGCAGAAGCGCGCGGTGCTGCTGCCCGAACTCGACGCGACCGCGCATGCGGCCGACGCACGCCAGAACACGCCACCGCCGCTCGGCTACGTGCGGCAGGCCGGCGCGGGGCTCGCGCTGAGCTGGTCGCCCGACGTATTCGGCGGCGAACGGCTCGACCTGCTCGCCGCGCAGGCGGAACTCGTCGGCCAGAAGCATGCGGAAGACGCGATGCGGCTCGCGCTCGCAGCGGATGCGGCGTCCGCGTATGTCGATCTGCGCTGGGCACAGCAGGAACTGAAGATCCTTCAGGACAACGCGAAGATCCGGCAGCATGCGCTCGAACTCACGCACAAGCGACAGGCGTTCGGGCTGTCGACGGAACTCGACGTCACGCGTGCGCAGAACCAGCTCGACGCGCTCGAAGCGCGGATTCCGCCGACGCAGGCGCAGATCTCGCATCAGCTCAATCTCATTGCCGTGTATTCGGGGCGCACGCCGGAATCGGTCGATCGGCTCGTGCTCGCGCAGGCCGGCGACATTCCCGCGCCGCCGGCCGGCGCGCCCGGTACGTTGCCTTCGCAGGCGTTGCTGCGACGGCCCGATGTGCTGACTGCGTATGCGCAGGTCGAGCGGCGGGCGGCGCAAGTCGGCGTGGCGAAGGCCGAGCGGTATCCGAAGTTTTCGTTGAACCTGACGGACGGGATTCTCGCGGCTTCCTATCTCGGGTTGCCGACGTTGACCGACAACCTGTTCAGCGCGGCGTTGAGTGCGACGAGCCCGATCTTCAATGCGGGGCGGATTACGGCCGATATCTCGCAGAGCGAAAGCCGGATGCGCGAGTCGGAACTCGGGTTACGGCAGACGATGCTGCAGGCGTTGCGGGAAGTCGAGGATGCACGCGCGAATCTCGTCAGCGCCGACGAGGCGACGCGGCGGCTCGACAGTGCGCTCGCTGCGTCGGACAAGGCGCTCGGGCTGGCGAATCAGCTCTACAAGGGTGGCGCGACGGATTTTCTGGATGTGCTGTCGGCGCAGGAGGTGTATCTGCGCGATTCGGATTCGCTCAACCAGGTCAGGCGCGAGCATGCGCTCGCGGCGGTCGCGCTTTATCGGTCGCTTGGGGGCGGGTGGAGCAGGAACGACGCGACGGGTGGGCCGACGGTGGAGGCGGTGGCGAAGAACTGAACGTGATCACGATACGACGCCGGCCTCGACACTTGCCGGCGTCCCGCTCGTCAACCGCACGACCCCAGACATCTGACCGACGACAACGCGATCAGGTAAACCGCCAGCCACGCAATGCCCAGCCCCGCGATGACGGTGACGATACGCGTGATGCGCTTGTGCCAGAACCGGATCGCAGCGAACACGCCGGCAGCCAGCAGGAGCCCGATGAGGATCGGGCCGAGCACGTTCATCGCAGCGTTACCGATCCAGCGCCAGCTTCGCGCCGAGCCCCAACAGGATCGTCCCCATCACCGCATCGATCGGCTTGCGCAGTTTCGCGTAACCCGTCTGCACGCGGTTCGTCGAGAACAGCACGGCCACCGTGCAGAACCACGTCAGCGATACGGCGACGACCACGGCCAGCGTCGCGCCATGCACCCATGCCGGCGCATGCGCGGGCAGCAGCGTGACGAACAGGCTGCCGAAGAACGCCGCGGCTTTCGGGTTGGTCAGGCCGACCAGCAGCCCTTTCCGGTATGCGTGCACGCCGCCGCGAACGAACGGCTGGCTTGCCGCTTCAGCCTGCCTTGCCGACTGGCGCAGGCCCGACAGCGTCCTGATGCCCAGGTAAATCAGGTAAGCCGCACCGGCGATGCGGATCGCCTCGTACAGCCACGCGAGCTTCGCGACGATCAGCCCGAGCCCGAAAATCGCCATCGCCGCCCACACGGCATGCGACGACGCAATGCCCAACGCGGCCAGCAAACCCGCACGGCGATTGCCGAGCGCATGGGACGAAACAGCGATCAGGTCGGGGCCGGGGCTGACGCACGCCAGCAACATCACGCCGCCGACTGCGGCGAGTTGGGGAAGATAGCTCATGGCGGTTCGGGAGGATTCAGGTGAGGAGGAATGCCGGCTAACTCTAGCACGCCGACTTTGGTTGCATGCGGGACGATCTGAAACGCGGCGCGCCGGCAGCCGGCACACGTTTTTTCATGCCGCTGCCGCGCGCCTTGCACCCGCGGATTACAGCGGCGGCCGCTTCAGCTTCACCCAGCGCTGCACCGACGGCCGCTCCCACTGCACACGCGCATAGTCGGCGAGGCGCTGCGGCACCGGATCGTCATTCAGCACCAGACGGTTCAGCATCACCGCGAGGTCGACATCCGCGATACTCCACTCGCCGAACAGGTTTGCCGCCCCCGGTGCGAGCAGCTTGCCGGCGGCCGCGAACAGCTTCTGCGCGGCCGCCTGCGCCAGGCTCGACAGCGGCTCGCTCGACGGCCCGTAGAACAGCACTTCGGTCGACCGTTCCGTGCGGATCGCCATCAGGTCGCTGCGCAGCCACGCCTGCACCTGTCGCGCCTGCGCGCGCTGGCGCGGATCGGCTGGATAGAGCCGTGTGCCCGGGAAGATCTCGTCGAGATACTCGGTGATCGCCGACGATTCCGACAGCGCGAAATCGTCGTGCACGAGCGTCGGTACGCGTTGCGTCAGCGACGTCGCCGCGTAGTCGGGTGCGAAATGCGCGCGGTTGCCGAGATCGACGGTCACCCGTTCGTAGGTCAGCCCTTTTTCCTCGAGGGCGACGAACACCGACATCGCGTAAGGGCTCGCGTATTGCGTATCCGCATAGAGACGGAGATTTCCGGTTTGCACAACAGGCTCCTTGTCAGGGCGGAGATCGGCGACCGTGCGACGAGCGCGTCGGCGGGCTCCGCGTGGATCGATGCGGCGTGTGCGACGGATCAGCCGCCGCTTGAAAAGCGATGTTCGAAGTTTTGTTTGCGCTGCAGCGGTTGGTCAGACGGCGTGGGGCCAGCGGTAGCCGATCACTTCGTTCAACGGGTACGCGAGTTCGCGCACCTCTTCCAGTTGATTGCCGCCGAACAGATGTACGTGCTCGTCGTCGTGACGCAGGTAGAAACCGACATGCCCTTTCCAGCTCGCGGGATCGTCGCGCGTCAGGATCGCGATGCAGCCGTACACAGGGCGCTCCAGCGGCCGGCCCCATTCGAGCCACGAACGCGCGAGCGCGGAGCCCGTGCCGCGAATGCCGGCGTGCGTCATGCACCAGTTGACGAACGACGAGCACCAGGAAATCTTGTCATCGTAGCCGACCAGGTTCGTCTGGTTGTTGTATTCGACGATGCGCGGATTGACGCTGCCGGGCGGATGGCGGCGGATGCCGAGTTCCGCCATCGCGACGGGCATCCAGGGCGGGGGGGCGGTGTCCGGTTTGCGCTCGGGGTTGAATGAGGTCACGTCGTTCTCGGGCAGGCGAGTGTGATGTGCGGTCAATCTTCGCACGAATGATGCGCGGCGACGAGCACCTGTACGCGTGACCTCGCGTTGAACGAGCGCGTTCAAGTGTTCGCCGACCATGCTCGGCGACTGGCCGGCTTCGGAACCGGGAGAGCGTGGCGCGCCGATCGAATCGAAGCGTAACGAATCGATCGCGCGCAAGGGTTGGACGCGCATTGTCGTGCGCGCCCGGGTGACTCATCTGCGCGGGGTGTCGGCTACCGCGGCGTTACCGTTAACCGCGTGTGTCGATCCAGCGCCGTGCCCAGCGGGCCGAGTGCCGCAGTGCCTGCGCTTCGCTCGCGAAGTAATCGAGCGAATAGAACTGGTAGCGGCCTTCCGCGGGTGTGCTGTCGGTACGTTCGAGCACCAGGTTGGATGAAAAACTACCGTCGGGCAAACGATGCGCCGAGGGTTGGACGGCATAGCCGTTGTATTGTTGAATTCGTTTGTTTTGCATTTTTAATTTTAGTCATGTTCGAGTGCGCGCATGCCGTGCGCAATATGCACGGACGCGCCGATTCAAAGCCATTGCCAGCTGAATCTGAAGCTTTCGGAAAGCGAAAGTGCGGCGTTGCTGCCGGAGGGGGGAATGAAGTGCAACGAGGCGTGTGGCGCTTGGCGAGCTGCTGAATGAACAGATGCAGCTAAGAGCAATCGCGCCAACTTCAGGAGACGAAGCTCCGTGGGGGTGTCGCTGCGACCCGGCGTCCGTCGTGGGAGGCCGGGCCCTTCAAACTTTACAGCGGCTTGATGTTGGCCGCTTGCAGACCCTTCGGGCCCTGCTTCGTTTCGAAGCTCACTTTCTGGTTTTCAGCCAGCGTCTTGAAGCCGTCGGCACGAATTTCGGAGAAATGGGCGAACAGGTCGTCGCCGCCGTTATCCGGCGTGATGAAGCCAAAACCCTTGCTGTCGTTGAACCACTTGACGATACCGGTATCCATGAAGATTCCTTGAGAAAAAAATAGAGAGATGTGCGCTGTTGAAGAGCGCGTGAAGCGTCAAGGAGGGAGAGGACAACGAATACCGCTGCGGAGAGCGAGCAATTGATGAACAGCAATCGGACTTCTTGGACTTCGATGCGTACACTAACCGCCGGGCCGGCGCGCGTCAACTGCTAACTTGTAACTGTTTCCGCTGGCGCCCCGTTTTTCGGACAAAGCGATGCGACCCTACAGGTCGCCATGACCTGACCGTGCGAACCGAACGCTCAAGCCGCGATGGGTTTTTGCATGAACACGCTCAACGGGTCGTTCGTGTAACCGCCGAACGGCCCGCGGCGCTGATACCCCGCGGATGCATATAAAGCCAGCGCCTCGTGTTGATAGGGTCCGGTTTCGAGCGTGAGCAACGTGCAACCGAGATCGATCGCCCGTGACTCGAGCAGCGCCATGAGTTTTCTCGCGACACCCTGCCCGCGACCTTGCGGGCTGACGTACATCCGCTTCAGTTCGCCGAATTCGGGGTTGAGGACAACCGCGCCGCAACCGATCGCCTTGCCGTCGCTATCCCGCGCGACGGCAAACAGCACATTGGATTGATTCAGCGACGCGATATCCAGAGCGTGCCGGCTCTCGGGCGGGTACAGGGTGTCCTGATACGCATCGAGATCGGCGATGAGGGCGATCACGTCAGGCTGATCGGGGGACTCGAAGGCAATGGTCATGGCTGACGAAGCTGGGCACAGAAAAGGGAAACTGAAGTACCCGGCGACGAAGCGGTATTCGACATCGATGGCTGCCTGATCTTCAGTCGCCGATTGTCGGCGATGCTTCCGGTGCTGTCGAACGTGTCAAAAAGCGGGCGAATCCGATCGCCTCGCGATTCCGAGGCAATCGCATTCCGTCCTATTGAACGACGGCATCGACCATCGCTTGCGCTTCGGAAAGAAACCGCGAAAAGCGCCGCTGTTTGGGCAATTGCTGCGCGAAGCAGGCTGGCCGCTGTTCCTCTGGCACGTGCTCCGCACTGCAGGCGACGATCTTCGGCAATGTCGCGTCCCGCCACAGGATATAAATCCGCGCGCCCTGCCTGATCGACACGGCCAGCGTATTCGGGCCGTCCGGCATCCCGTCCTGGCTTTCCCCGAGCAACAACGCCTTCACCACCGCATCGGCCGGCTTCCGCTTCACCGGCAATTCGGCGAACCGGAATGCCGCGGCGTCGTGGCCGAACACGTCGGTGTAAAACGTCGCGTTATCGAAAATCGACGCGACATCATCCGTCGACCTGATCCCCGCATCCGCCGTCCTGGCCCAGGCCGTCAAAAGCGGAACCGTCGTCACGACGAGGTTCACCTTGCCGTCACCCGACTTCAGGAACAGTCCATCCGGCCCGGGCGTCATCCCGTCGTCGATGGAGAGACCGTCGACGGTGCTCCCCGCCGTCGCGGAAAAGCCTCTCGCCCTGACCTTCCCGACAAGCCTGGCCAGCCGCGCATTCACCTCCGACGTGTACTTCCTGTCCAGTTCCGCCTTGTCGTCCGGTTTGGCCGCCTCGATCGCGTCGACAGCGTGCTTCCGATACGCCAGGTAGGAATCGGTCGGCGACGCAATCACCTTCGCCCCCACACCGGCGATCACCGCAACGAGCACCACCGCCCCCACCCCGATCTTCCACCTGGAAAAACGCTTCATTTTTATGGACGTCACCGAATCCCGCACCGACATGCATAACGGCTGCCGTGAACCCACGGCAGCCGTCCCTCAGACACGCTCCATTCTAAAACGCGAATCAGCCTTTATTCATCCACCTTGAAAGCCGACACGAGCCTCGTCAGCTCCGCCGCCTGCTGTTTCAAGCTCGCCGCCGCCGCCGCGCTTTCCTCGACCAAAGCCGCATTCTGCTGCGTCATCTGATCCAATGACTGCACCGCATCGCCGATCTGGTCGATCCCGGCGCTCTGCTCCAGGCTGGCTTCGGCGATCTCGCTCATCATCGCGCTCACGCCCTGCACCTGCGACACGACATCGCTCATCACCTTCCCCGCCTCGCTGACCAGCCGCGATCCGGTATTCACCGTGCCCGCGCTGTGCTCGATCAGCGCCTTGATCTCCTTGGCCGCCTGCGCGCTGCGCTGCGCCAGATTCCGCACTTCCGAAGCCACCACCGCAAACCCGCGCCCCTGCTCCCCCGCCCGCGCCGCCTCGACGGCCGCATTCAGCGCGAGAATGTTCGTCTGGAACGAGATGCTGTCGATCATGACGATGATCTCGGAGATCCGCTGCGACGCGTTGCTGATCTGCTCCATCGTCGTCACGACCTCACCCACCACCTGCCCGCCGCGCGCCGCCGTATCCGACGCGCCGTTGATCATCTTCGCGGCCGTCGTGGCCGTCTCGGTGTTGTTGCGCACCACGGCCGTGATCTCTTCCATCGACGAAGCCGTCCGCTCCAGGTTGCTCGACTGCCCTTCGGTACGTTCGCTCAGATCGGCATTCCCCGACGCAATCTGCGCCGACCCCGTGGCAATCGACGCGGACGCCGCGCGAATGCTGTGCACCAGCGTCGACAGCGACGACACGAACCGGTTGAACGCATCCGACAACTGCCCGATTTCGTCCTGGCTCTCGACCGTCATCCGGCGCGTTAGGTCGCCCTGGCCGCTGGCGATCTCCGACAGCAGCGTCGCCGCGCGGCGGATCGGCGCGGCAATCGCGCGGCCCACCAGCCAGATCACGAGCAGCGCGACCGCGAGGCCCACCACCGCCGCGACCAGCGCCGCGCTGCGGATCGCGCGTGTCACCGGACCGAGCAGTTCGGCCTGCGGCACCTCGACGACGACATACGCGTTCAGCTCCGGAATGAACGACGTCGCGATGAAACGCGCGCCGCCGTCGCCGTCGTAGCTCAGGTACGCATACGGCTTGCCGGCCAGCAGCGTCGACGACGCATCGCCGGGCAACCCCTGCTGGTCCTTCATGAAATGCTTGCCGTCGATCAGCGACGAATCGCGATGCATCATGATCGCGCCGTCGGGACGCACGAGATACGCGAACCCGGTCTCGCCGATCCGGTAGGCGGCGATCCCCTTCGCGAGCGCATCGACGGACAGGCTCATGCAGGCCGCGCCGATCGGCACGCCGTCGAGCTCGACGCGGCTGTTGATGAACATCATGTAGCCGCCGACCGTCACCTCGCGATCCATGTTCACGTCGAACGCCTTGCCGGACGACAGGAAGCCGGTCAGCCACTGATCCTTGTCGGTCACCTTCCGCTGCAGGCCGGATTCGTTGTAGTAGTTGCCGCTCTTCACGGACACCCACTGCACCGACGCGGCCTTCTGCTCGTCCTTCACGTTCTTCGCGAGCTGGATCCAGTTGCGCGTGCCGGCGTCGGGTTCGCCGTCGGCTTCCCATTGCAGCAGGAACGCGTCGCGCGCGAGAATCCGCGACGCGGCGATCGGCCCGGCCATCTGCCGCTGCACGTCGGCGCGGATGCCGTTCACGGCCGTCGGCAGCTCCTCGCGGACGACACGGTCGCGCACCGCGTTGCCGATCAGACGGATGCTGAGTCCGCTCGAGATCGCGACGAACACGAGCAGGCAACTCGTCATGCTGAGAATCAGCTTGTTCTGAATGGAAAGCTTGCGCCAGAAATGCATGGGGAACCCTCGATAACCGCTCTGTCTGAGCCAGTTTGGGTTATCGGCATGCACGCGCGGAACCGCATCGCGGATTTCAGATGTTCATCATGCGAGATTCGTTATGTCGTTGTCAGGCGGGCATAACCGGCCGCCTGTCGACTCGCGATCAGCGCAGATCAGTATGCGACGAAGATCGTGACACGCCGATTCCGCGCCCGCGAAGCCGCATCGTCGCCCGCGACGAGCGGCTGCGTATCGGCCCGCCCGATCGCCGCCAGGCGATGCGGCGCCACGCCGCGCTCGGTCAGGTAGCGCACGACGCTCCCCGCACGCGCGGACGACAGCTCCCAGTTCGATTCGTATTTCGCGTTCGCGATCGGCAGGCTGTCGGTATGTCCTTCGACGAGGATGTCGCCGGTCGCGTGCTCGCTCAGTGCCTGCGCAATCTGGTTCAGCACCGGCGACGAATCAGGCAGCAAGCGCGCATCGCCGACGTTGAACAGGATCTTCGCGTCGATGCCGATCTCGACACCATGCGGCGCCTTCACGAGCGAAATCCGGCCGTTCGACTTCAACGAATCGAGCAACGCGAGCCACGGCGGCGCACGGTCGGGCGCAGCCGCATCGGCAGCGCTCGCGGCACCACCCGCCTGCCGCGCAAGCGTCTGGTACCGCGCGTCGAGCGCGTTGTATTTCGCGAGCTGGAGCACGTACAGCGCGAGAAACAGCACCATCAGCGTCGTGATGAGATCCGCGTACGAAATCAGCCAGCGGCCGGACTGCGCGCCTTCGAGCTCGTCGTCGCGATCGACGGCGGAAGCACCGTCAGTTCGAGCAGTCATGTTGTTGGGAATCCGGGTTGATCGTCCGACACACGCGCGTCACGCAAGCGATTCCACCGCGCGCCCGCGCACGTCGCCGGTCAGGCGCGTTTCGATCGTATGCGGCGATTCCTTGCGCGATATCGCCAGGAAACCGTCGAGATACAGCTTGCGAAACCGCAGCTCGCTATCGATCTGCGCGCGCAGCTTGCCGTAAAGCGGCAGGAACACGAGGTTCGCGAACGCCAGCCCGTACAGCGTCGCGATGAACGCGACCGCGATGCCCGGCCCGAGCTGCGCCGGTTCGAGGATGTGGCTCGTCACCTGCACGAGCCCGAGCACCGACCCGAGAATGCCGAACGTCGGCGCATATCCGCCCGCCTGCTGCCACACGCGCGCGGCCGCCAGGCGGCTGCGTTCGTAGGCATCGAGTTCGCGCTGCAACGCGTCCTCGAGCACGGCGGTCGACACGCCGTTCGCCAGCAGTTCGAGCCCGCGGCGCGCGAACGGATGGATGCCGCTCACGTCCATCGATTCGAACGCGAGCAGCCCGTCGAGCTTCGCGCGGTCGCCCCATTCGAGCAGGTCGGACAGGTTCTTGCGATCGACCTCGCGCGCCCGCACGAACGCGAGCCGCAACTGTTTCACCGCGTCGAAGAAGCGTGCCCAGGTGTTCTGGATCATCACCGCGCCGAGCGTGCCGCCGAGCACGATGACAAGCGCCTCGAACTGGAACAGCATCGGGAAATGCCCGCCTTCGAGCGCGAAGCCGAACACGATCGCCGCGCCGCCAAGCACCACACCGGCCAGGGTCAACAGATCCATGCGCGCCCCCTTGGTCATGCATCCGATGCCGATGTGACGGGCGCGGTGCCCGCCGCCGGCGCCTTCGCCGCGCGAACGGCATCCAGCACGCGCCGCTCGATGTCCTCGATCTCGACCGGATCGAGCTTGAGCTCGCGACGCATCACCCACGACACCTCGTTGCGCCGCGCCTCGGTCATCACGGAGAACAGCTTGTCGGCCACCGCGCGATCGTCGAGATTCGCGATCAGCTTCGCGAGATCGTAGGTGTCGAACGCGCTGATGACGTCGAACAGCGTGCGCGGGTCGATCCACACGAGATCCTCCAGCGCGCGCACGTCGCCTCCGCGACGCGCATTGCGCCGCGAGAAGTACGCGACGCCCTTCTGTTCGACGTAACTGAGCACCTTCGATTTGCGGAACGCGAACACTTCGTCGGCAATCTCGCCGTTCGACAGCTTGTTGAGCAGCATCGTCTTCTCGACGCCGATCAGCGATTCGAGATCGGCGAGCTCGATGAGCTCGAGTTCGCTGTTGATCGACAGGTCGAGATCGTGATCGGCCACCTGCTGCGCGCGATCGATCACGCGCGCGGCGTCGAACGTGACGACCTGGCGCGCATCCGACGACGCCGCATAATCGGTCGCCCCGCCGGCGTGGTCCGCCTGCGCCGCTTCGATCGTGACGAGATTGAGCTTCTCCATGCGTCGCAGCATCGCGAGCACGTGCGGCCGCGAGTGGCCGGCGATCGCGCGGCATTTGCGGATCACTTCGGCGAGCGGCACCGACGTTTCGGCCGCATGCGCCTGCATCGGCCGGCGCGTCCATGAGTCGCCGGCGTCGCGCGCGTCGGCGCCCGCCATCAGCGCCAGCACATGCGCATACGACAGCACGCCCGGCATGAAGTCGGCATGCGTGTAGGTCGCGAGCTGGTCGTCCTTGCGCTTCACGCGGCGGATCATCGTGCGCACGATATGACGCAGCAGCGCCGACACACGCTCGATTTCCTCGTCGAGCATGCCGGCCGGCACGACCGTCAGCTGGCAGAATGAAAGCGCCTTCGCGGTATGGGCACGCGGCTCGGCCGCGAGCAACGCCGATTCACCGAAGAACTCGCCCCGACCGAGCGTCGCGACGACGACGCGCTTGTCGTCGCATCGCGTGGACAGTTCGACCTTGCCGTCGGTGATCAGAAAGATGACGGGCTCGCCCGCAAAACCCTCGGAATAAATGATTTCCCCGGGCGCCGCCGTACGCGTCCACGATTGCTGACGATTCAAGTCGATTCCCCTGCTGCGCTGATTGTTGCGGACTGCGCGTCGCACGTCGGAAGCGTGCGATCGCGAGTCGTCCCCGTGACTCGTTTACGTCATCGCGCTCAACATCCTTTAGGGCATTCGTCCTCGCGTCGAACCGAAATCAAGGTAAAACGTTTGCGCGTTACGCGGCCAGATCGAAACGTTCGTTTCGATGCCGGTGCGTGTAGTGCAATTGAAAGCGACGGGCGATCCCGCGCGTCAGAACTCCATGTCGAGTTCGTCGATGTCTTCGTGCTCGGCCTTCGCCGCATCGATCCACTCCGCCACGAACGGATGCGCGAGCACCTGCATGCAGTACTCGGCGATATCGGGCTCCAGCTTCACGTCGTAGGTCAGGAAGCGCGTGACGACGGGCGCATACATCGCGTCGGCAATCCCGATCTCCGCGCCGAACAACCAGGGGCCGCCGTACGCGGCCAGGCACTCGCGCCAGATCGTCACGATCCGCTCGATGTCGTGCTGCGCGCGCGACCAGATCCGGAAGCCGGGGAAATGCGCGCGCAGGTTCATCGGCAGCGCGGATCGCAACGCGCTGAAACCGGAATGCATCTCGCCGCAGATCGACCGGCAGTGGGCGCGCGCGCGCCGGTTCTCGGGCAGCAGCCGCGCCTGCGGCCGGATCTCGTTCAGGTATTCGGCGATCGCGAGCGTGTCCCACACCGTGTTGCCGTCGTGCGTCAGGCACGGCACGAGAATCGACGGCGACAGCAGCAGCAGCTCCGCGCGCGACGCGGCATCGATCGGCACGCTGACCGTCTCGAACACGAGCCCGCTCAGCTTCGCGAGCAGCCAGCCGCGCATCGACCACGACGAGTAATTGCGGCTGCTGATGGTCAGCGTCGTCTGTCCGGTGGATTCCATGTCGCTCCCCTGCTGGTTGCCGTTCGTGCCCCTGCACCGAAACGGACGCGTCACGCCGTTACCCGCACCATGCCTGTGCGGCCCATTCGCCGAACTGGCGCAGTGCCGCACGGTGGCGCGCCATGAGTCATGCGCGGAACCGGTTCGGCAGCATGTCTCCTGCCCCCGTCCGTCGTCACGTGCCGCCTGCGCCGCCGCGTTCCCGAACTGCGTGCAACGCGCGTGCCAGCCGCACGCTGGCACACGGCTTGCCTCGTTCCCTGCATCGCGGCGCAACGAGCGACGGTCATGAACCTGCTTGCCTATCCGTTTTATCAATGGTCTGCGGAATGCCTGCGCCCGGCGCGTGCATGGGCGGCCACCACGCGCGCGACGATGTCGCTGTGGCCGCCCGCGACGTCGACGCCGACCGGCCGCATGCTCGACGCGCTGTGCGAACTGCTCGAGTGCTGCGCGTTCTCGCACCGGCGTCCGCCGTTCGGGATCGAATCGATCGTCGTCGACGGCGACACGGTGCCGATCGTCGAGGAAGCGGCGGCCGTCACGCCGTTCGCGACGCTGCTGCATTTCCGCAAGGCGCGGCCGGTCGCGCGCCAGCCGCGCGTGCTGATCGTCGCGCCGATGTCCGGGCATTTCGCGACGCTGCTGCGCGGCACGGTGCGCACGATGCTGGCCGATCACGACGTGTACATCACCGACTGGCACAACCCGCGCGACATTCCGTTGACGGCCGGGCGCTTCGGCTTCGACGAATACGTCGCGCACGTGATCGACTTCATCCGCCAGATCGGCCCGGACGCGCACGTGCTCGCGATCTGCCAGCCGACCGTCGCCGCACTCGCGGCGGTCGCGCTGATGGCGGCAGGCAGCGATCCGGCGCAGCCCGCGAGCCTGACGCTGATGGCCGGCCCGATCGACTGCCGCGTGAATCCGACCAAGGTCAATGCGCTCGCGACGAGCCAGCCGATCGAATGGTTCGCGCGCAACCTGATCAGCGTCGTGCCGCCCGGTTTCGTCGGCGCGCAGCGGTGCGTGTATCCGGGCTTCGTGCAGGTCGGCGCGTTCATGTCGATGAACCCGGACCGGCACGCGGCGTCGTTCGCCGACCTGTATTACGAGCGCGCGAAAGGCGATCCCGCGAAAGCGGACACGCTGCGGCACTTCTACGACGAATATTTCGCGACGGCCGACCTCACCGCGGAGTTCTACCTGGAAACGGTCGAGAAGGTGTTCCAGCAATACGCGCTCGCGCGCGGCGAGCTGACGGTCGGCGACCGGCTCGTCGAACCGGCGGCGATTCATCGCACCGCGCTGTTGACGATCGAAGGCGAGAAGGACGATATCTGCGCGGTGGGCCAGACGGTGGCCGCGCAGGAGCTGTGTTCGGGGTTGCCGCCGTATCTGAAGACGCACCACGTCCAGACGGGTGTGGGGCACTACGGCGTGTTCAACGGCAGCCGGTGGGAAACGCAGATCTATCCGATCGTGCGGGCGACGATCCATGACAACGAGCCGTACGATCGCACCGCGGGCGCGGAAGGCGATACGGACGGCACCCACTACGTCACGCTGCGTGCACTGCTCGATGCGCGCGCCACCGGGAGCGACGCGGCGGCGGAAACACGCTCGCATCACGCGCACTGAGCGCGGTTGGCGGCACAAATGCAGCGCCCCGCCGCAGAGGCGGGGCGACGTTGGCGGCTGCGTCCGGCCGACGCGCGCGTGCATGCACTCGCGCGCCGGCCCTGCGCGTTACGAGCAGGCCTTGCCGTGCGACGCGTGGTAGCCCTTCGCCTTCGCGTCGGCTTCCGACATGTAGCTGCCGTGCTTCGTCTTGCCGTAGTACTTGTCGGTCGAGCAGTGGTAGACCTTCGTGCTGTCGTTCGCCCACACCTTGCCCGCGCCGCCGCCCGGCGCTGCGGCCGCGGTCGTCGCGGCGGCGCTCTTCGCGGGAGCGGTGCCCGATGCCGGCGTAGCGGAAGCCGCCATGGCCGGCGCCGCGGCCGGTGCGCTCGCCGCCGCGGTGGCCGATGCGCCGTACCAGGTCTTCACGCCCTTGTGGCCCGCGCATGCGCCCTTCTTCGACGCGCCCGAGTAGAACGAGCCGTCCTTGCACAGACCGGTCGTGCCGGCCGGCGCGCTGGCCGGAACCTGCGCGAACGCACCGATCGACACACCCATGCCGGCGACCAGCGCGGCGATCAACATCGTTTTTTTCATGGTCCTCTCCTGATTTGCCTGACTGAAGAATGCATTCCGGGTCGCCCCGGATAATTCGCGCTTACCGCACCCAGCGGCACACGCGATGGTGGTGATGATCGACGTGGCACACACGATGCGAATGCGCTTCGGCAAGCGCCGGAACAAGAACCGCACATGCCACTGCGGTAGCCGTCAGGATCTTCGCGATGCGCTTCATGAAACTCTCCCGGGTAAGGTCAACCGGCGATCCGGCTGGTACCTCCTTAACGCCGGCCGTCGGCAAGCCGTGCACCGCCACCCCGCGCAATTGACGATCTTTGACATCGCGGCACGGCCAGCGCCTCGAAACTGACGAATGTCTTTCTTTTCTTTCCGGATCTTCAGCTTCCCAACCGTTCGGAATTCGAAAGAATGTTTCCGGGAAAGGGAAAACATGCAGCAGGCGTGATCGGTACGCACGGAAGCTTCCGGGAAGCGCTCAACAAAAAAACCGCCCGAAGGCGGTCCGATGCAGGCGTGCGCGTGACGCGCGCCCAGGGCAACCGGGCAGCTACGCGCCCGCTTCCCCCCACGGCGTCGGCGGTGGCACCGCGCACGGCCCGTCGACGTCGATCGACTTGAAATCGGCGGGCCCGACGATCTCCAGGTATTCCATGTCAGGCGAGTAGTCGAACAGGTAGTGGACGATCCCCGGCGCCTGATGCACGCAGTCGCCGGCCGCCACCAGCGTCTCCTGTTCGCCGTACATGAAGCGCGCCCAGCCCTTCAGCATGATCACGATATGGAACTCGGCCTCGTGACGGTGCCAGCCGGTGCCCGCCTCCGGTGCATGATTCGCCCTGACAAGCTGCGCGACGACCTTGCCGTTCGTCGCAGCCGCGATGCCGAGATCGCGATACAGGAAGAAGTCGCGCAGGCCTTCGCCGCGATACGCGGTGTCCTGCGGCTTCACATGGGAAAAAGCGGTGGTGGTCTGCTCGCTCATCGCGGTGCTCCTTCATCGAAAGGATTCCGCGTGACAAGCATTTAGCGTTCCACCCTGCACCACCGCCCGCCTGCTTACTTCAGCCGCCCCGACAGGAACTGCCCGAGCCGTTCGCTCTTCGGATTCACGAGAATCTCCTGCGGATTCCCTTCCTCCTCGATCTTTCCCTGATGCAGGAAGATCACGTGATTCGACACGTTGCGCGCGAAGCCCATCTCGTGCGTGACGACGACCATCGTGCGGCCTTCCTCGGCGAGCTTCTGCATCACCTTCAGCACTTCGCCCACCAGCTCCGGATCGAGCGCCGACGTCGGCTCGTCGAACAGCATCACCTCCGGCTCCATCGCGAGCGCGCGCGCAATGGCCACGCGCTGCTGCTGGCCGCCCGACAGGTGAGACGGATACATGCCCTCGACGCGCGGCGCGAGCCCGACCTTCTCCAGGTACTTGCGTGCGCGGGCGATCGCTTCGTCCTTGCCGATCCCGAGCACGGCCATCGGCGCTTCGATCACGTTCTCGAGCACCGTCATGTGCGCCCACAGGTTGAAGTGCTGGAACACCATCGACAGCTTGGTGCGCATCCGCTGCAGCTGCTTCTGGTCGGCCACGCGCAGCGAGCCGTTGCGGTCGCGCGTGGTCTGGATCGGCTCGCTGCCGATCGTGATCTGCCCCGAGCACGGCTGCTCGAGGAAGTTGATGCAGCGCAGGAACGTGCTCTTGCCGGAGCCGCTCGAGCCGATGATGCTGATCACGTCGCCGGCCTTCGCCTTCATCGACACGCCCTTCAACACCTCGTTGTCGCCGAACTTCTTGTGCAGGTTGTCAACGGTAAGCTTGTACATGCTGGGTCCTTCCTTGCGAATCTTGCGAATGCGTTAATGGCCGCGCGGCGAGAGGTACGCGAGCCAGCGCGTCTCGAGCTTGCGGAACGCCCAGATGAGCGTGAACACGACGACGGCGTACAGCACGGCCGCGATGCCGTAGGCCTGGAACGACATGTACGTCGCCGAATTGACGTCGCGCGTGACCTTCAGGATGTCGGGCACGGTCGCGGTGAACGCGAGCGTCGTCGCGTGCAGCATCAGGATCACTTCGTTGCTGTAGCTCGGCAGCGAGCGGCGCAGCGCGGACGGCAGGATGATGCGCGTATAGAGCTTGAAGCGCGACATCCCGTAGGCCATGCCGGCCTCGATCTCGCCGGCCGACGTCGCCTTGATCGCGCCCGCGAAGATCTCCGTCGCATACGCGCATTCGTTCAGCACGAACGCGAGCAGCGTGCAGTTCATCGCGTTGCGGAAGAACGTGTCGAGCAGCACGTGGTTGTGCACGACCTGCAGGCTGTAGATGCCCGTGTAGCACATCAGCAGCTGCACGTAGAGCGGCGTGCCGCGGAACACGTACGTATAGAGCCACACCGGGCCCGAGATCCAGCGGTTCGACGACGCACGCGCGATCGCGAGCGGCACGGCGAGCGCGAAGCCCAGCGCGATCGACACGACCAGCAGCCACAGCGTGATCGCGAGGCCGCTGAAGCGGTAGCCGTCGGTGTAGAGATAGCTTTGCCAGTACTGGCTGACGAGTTCGATCACAGTGCGAGCCTCCGGACGCCGACGGAATAACGCTTCTCGAGGTGATGCAGCACGACGTTCGACACCGTCGTGATCGCGAGGTAGATCGCGCCTGCCGCCAGCGTGAAGAAGAAGAAATCGAGCGTGCTCTTGCCCGCGTCCTGCGACGCCTTGACGACGTCGGCGAGGCCGATGATCGACACGAGCGCGGTGGCCTTCACGAGCACCTGCCAGTTGTTGCCGATGCCGGGCAGCGCGAAGCGCATCATCTGCGGGAACAGGATGCGGCGGAACACGCGCCAGCCGCTCATCCCGTATGCGAAGCCCGCTTCGAGCTGGCCGCGCGGCACCGACAGGAACGCACCGCGGAACGTCTCGGTGAAGTACGCGCCGTAGATGAAGCCGAGCGTGATGACGCCCGCCACGAACGGGTCGATGTCGATCTGGTCCCAGCCGAGCGCGTCGGTGACGTTGTTCAGCAGGATCTGGATCCCGTAGAACAGCAGCAGCATCAGCACGAGATCCGGCACCGCGCGGATCAGCGTCGTGTAGAAGGTGCCGATCGACTTGAGCACGCGGTTCGTCGACAGCTTCGCGCTCGCACCGATGAGGCCCAGAACGAGCGACGCGGCCAGCGACAGCACCGCGAGCTTCACGGTCTCGACCGTGCCGGCCCACAGAAGCGGGCCAAATCCTTGGAAGATCATAGAAGGGATCCAGAACGAAGTGGCTGGATTGTCAATAGCCATTAACCGCGCATCAAACGATATCTGCGCACTACCTGATGCGACCAGCTCATCAAGCCGGGTGCATCCCGCGAAGCGGATTGCACCCGGCAACGGATGCGGCGCGCGCCGCAGGCGATGCGCGCCGCACGAAAGGTCAGCCGCCGTAGACGTCGAATGCGAAGTACTTCTTCTCGAGCTTCTTGTACGTGCCGTCCTTGATGATGTCGGCGATCGCGTGGTCGATCTTCGCCTTCAGGTCGGCGTCGTCCTTGCGCAGTCCGATGCCGGCGCCGTTGCCGAGCGTCTTCGGATCGTCGATGTCCTTGCCGGCGAAATCGAAGCTCGCGCCGCGCGGCGTCTTCAGGAAGCCGATGTCGGCCTGCACCGCGTCCTGCAGCGCCGCGTCGAGGCGGCCCGACATCAGGTCCTGGTACACGCCGTCCTGGTTCTGGTAAGGCACGACCTGCACGCCCTTCGGCGCCCAGTACGTCTTCGCGTAGGTTTCCTGGATCGTGCCCTGCTCGACGCCGACCGACTTGCCCTTCAGCGATTCGGCCGTCGGCTGCAGGTTCGCGCCCTTCTTCGCGACGAGGCGCGTCGGCGTGTTGAACAGCTTGTCGGAGAACGCGATCTGCTCGGCACGCGCCGGCGTCATCGACATCGACGACAGCACGCCGTCGAACTTCTTCGCCTTCAGCGCGGGAATCATCCCGTCGAAGTCGTTCTCGATCCACACGCACTTCGCCTTCAGGCGGGCGCAGATCTCGTTGCCGAGATCGACGTCGAAGCCGACGACCTTGCCGCTTGCGTCCTTCGATTCGAACGGCGGGTAGCTGGCGTCGACGCCGAACCGGATCGTCGACCAATCCTTGGCGTGGGCACCGACCGCGATGCAGGCAAGGGCAATACTGAGCGCGAGTTTCTTCATGGCGTTCCTGTCGTAGGCGAACTGGGCAAGGGTCCCGTCGGACGGCCCGCACCGGCGCGGCCGGCACGGCGCCCCGCCGTGAACCCTTCCAACCCGGGTATCGCCTCGTCCGGCGACCGCCCAAGTTGTACATACAACTTTGCCCGCGCAGGCGCACCACCAGCAATCCGTGTTTATCTCTAATTGTCGGCGGATTGTGGCTGTGGGTCGCAAATTTCCTTCAATTTCAATTAATTACGAATTACATCAAGCTAAACAACGGCTTTCTCCGCGTGCAGGTTGGTGGCCGGGAGCGGGTTTTCACCTGTCTAGACCTGTCGACGCCGCATCACGCTGCCCGTCCGTCATGCCGACCGTTTCCAGACCGACCAGCCGGTAGCCGAACTGCAGTTCCGTCAACAGGTGCCGCGGGCGCGCCGGCACCGGTTCGAGCTTCTGCCGCAGGTTCGTCATGTACACGCGCACGTAGTGCGCGCGCTCCGCGTCGTGGATCCCCCACACCTCGGCCAGTAATTGCCGCGCGGCGACCACGCCGCCGCGCGCGCGAATCAGCGCGGCGAGCAGCCGGAATTCGAGGCGCGTCAGATGAACCGGCTCGCCGCCGCGGGCGACTTCGTGCTTGCCGAGGTCGACGGTCACGTCGCCGAAGCGCACGATCGACGACGATTGCCCGTCGGCCGACACGAACGCCGCGCGCCGCAACTGCGCGCGCGCCCGCGCGAGCAGTTCGGGCACGCCGAACGGCTTCGGCAGGTAATCGTCCGCGCCCGCGTCGAGCGCCGCGACCTTCTCCACCTCCTGCTGCCGCGCCGACAGCACGATCACCGGCACCGTCGACCATTCGCGCAGTTCGCGGATGAACGTCTTGCCGTCGTCGTCCGGCAGCCCGAGATCGACGATCACGAGATCGGGCTTGCTGCTCGACGCGTACATCCGCGCCTCGCGGGCCGTCGACGCCTCGCAGGTGTCGAGCCCCTCCTGTTCCAGTGCCATCCGCACGAAACGGCGGATGTCCGATTCGTCCTCGACGACAAGTACGCGCGATCTGATCATGTCCGGCTCTCGTGTTCGATGTCGGGTGGCGCACCCAGTGGCAGGCGAATCTCGAACCGCGCGCCGTGCGGATCGAGCGGCACCGCGCGGATCGAGCCGCCGTGCGCGTTGACGATGCTGCGGCACAGCGCGAGCCCGAGCCCCACGCCGCTGATCGACGATTCCTTGCGCTCGCGCTCGAACGGCTCGAACAGCGGCTCGGTGTTGCGCGCGACGAAGCCGGGCCCGTCGTCCTCGACGAACACGTACAGCGTTTCGCCGAACACGCGTGCGCGCACCACCACGACCGCCTCCGCGCCCGCGTACTTCGCCGCGTTGTCGAGCAGGTTCATCAGCACGCGCTCGATCAGCAGCGCGTCGACGTCGATCAGCGGCAGGTCGGCCGGCAGGTCGGCGCTCACGTCGCGGCCGGCCAGCACGCCGGCCGAATGCGCGAGCGCGCTGCCGACGATCTCGTCGAGCATGTGCCACTCGCGATTCAGCCGCACACCCTCGCTCTGCATCCGCGCGAGGTCGAGCAGGTTCACGACGAGCCCATGCAGCGCCTCGGCCTGGTTGCGGATCCCGTGCGCGAGCGCGGCCGGCTGCCCGTCGGCCAGCCGCTCGGGCCGCTCGAGAGTCTCGGCGAGCCCGCGGATCGCGGTCAGCGGCGTCTTCAGGTCGTGCGACACGGCGGCGAGCAGCGCGTTGCGCAGCCGCTCGCCTTCGATCCGGACGAGCGTGTGCTGCGCGACGCCGACGTAGTGCACACGTTCGAGCGCCATCGCGATCGACGAGCACAGCGCGTCGATCAGGCGGCGATCGTCGGGGTCCGTGGGTACCGGCTGCGCGTCGCCGAACAGCACGAGCACGCCGCGCACGCGCATCGGCGCCTTCAGCGGCAGGTACTGCGCGGCCGCGCGCTCGAACGGCGGCAGCCCGCACCCGGCTCCGCGCGCATGCTCGTAGGCCCAGCGCGCGATCGGCGCTTCGACGAACGCGGCGTGCGGCGCCGGCATCAGACGGTCGTCCGCGTCGGGCAGCACGAGCGCGACGCGCACGCCGAGCAGCGGCGCGATCGTGCCGGTGCAGATCGACGCGATCTGTTCGGTTTCGATCGCCGCCGACAGGTCGTGCGCGACACGCGCGAGCGCGGCCGAGCGCTTCTCGTTCGCGCGCGCGGCCCGCGCCTCCGCGCGCAGGCGTGCCGCGAGCTGGCCGATCGCGAGCGCGACGGCGAGCATCAGTGCGAACGTGAACACGTACTGCGTATCGGACACCGCGAACGACAGCCTCGGCTCGACGAAGAAGAAGTCGAAGCAGCCGACGCAGACGAACGCGGCCCACGCACCGGCCAGCCGGCCGAGCCGCAGCGCGATCAGCACGACGGTCATCAGGAACAGCATCACGACGTTCGACAGGTCGAACACGCGCAGCAGCGCGCTCGCCGCCAGCGTCGCCAGCGCGCACACGAGCGTGGCGAGCAGCAGCGGCACCGCGTACTGCGACACCCACGCGTGTGCGCGCGGGTACGCCTCGCGCACGGCCAGCGCCGGCCGCGTATCGGGCCCCGCGCCCGCGATGCGGTCGGCCAGCGCCGCGCACGCGCGCAGCACGGCTCGCCAGCGGTCGCGGCGCGCGCCGGCCCCGCTGCGGCGGGCAGCGGTGTCCCGCCGCCTCGTTGCCCGTCGATTCGCATCCTTCACGTTCACATTCACATCCATGATCGCTTCCGGCAATTGAAACGCCGAACGGCCCCGCGCACGCCGCGAAGGCGTGAGCGGGGCCGCGACGGCGCGTTCGGTCAGATAAACGGCGTCAACAGCATGTCGATCAGCTTGATGCCGATGAACGGCGCGACGATTCCGCCCACGCCGTAGATCAGCAGGTTGCGCCCCAGCAGCTTGGCGGCCGGCTCCGCGCGATACTTCACGCCCTTCAGCGCGAGCGGGATCAGCGCGACGATGATCAGCGCATTGAAGATCACCGCCGACAGGATCGCCGACGTCGGGCTGTGCAGGCCCATCACGTTCAGCGCGCCGAGCGCCGGATAGGTCGCGACGAACGCGGCCGGGATGATCGCGAAATACTTCGCGAGATCGTTGGCGACGCTGAACGTGGTCAGCGCGCCGCGCGTCATGATCATCTGCTTGCCGACCTCGACCACCTGCATCAGCTTCGTCGGGTTGCTGTCGAGGTCGACCATGTTGGCCGCCTCCTTCGCCGCCTGCGTGCCGCTGTGCATCGCGACGGCCACGTCGGCCTGTGCGAGTGCGGGCGCGTCGTTGGTGCCGTCGCCCGTCATCGCGACGAGATGGCCCTTCGCCTGGTGCTCGCGGATCAGCCGCAGCTTGTCCTCGGGCGTCGCTTCGGCCAGGTAGTCGTCGACGCCGGCTTCCGCCGCGATCGCCGCCGCGGTGAGGCGGTTGTCGCCCGTGATCATCACGGTCTTCACGCCGACCTTGCGCAGTTCGGCGAAGCGCGCGGCGATCCCGTGCTTGACGATGTCCTTCAGCTCGATCGCGCCGAGCACGCGGGCGCCGTCGGCGACGACGAGCGGCGTACCGCCGCGCCGCGCGATTTCGTTGACGGCCGTCTCGACCGCCTGCGGAAACGCACCGCCGAGCGCATCGACGTGCGCGCGGATCGCCGACGCCGCGCCCTTGCGCACCTGCCGCCCGCCGATATCGAGGCCGCTCATCCGCGTGCGCGCGCTGAACGGCACGGCAAAACCGCCGTCGATCGTCTTGCCCTCCAGCGCGAACCGCTGTTTCGCGAGCGCGACGATCGAACGCCCCTCGGGCGTCTCGTCGGCAAGCGACGACAGCTGCGCGGCCTCGGCCAGCGCACGCTCGTCCACGCCCGGCGCCGGCCGGAACTGCACGGCCTCGCGGTTGCCGAGCGTGATCGTGCCGGTCTTGTCGAGCAGCAGCACGTCGACGTCGCCGGCCGCCTCGATCGCGCGGCCCGACGTCGCGAGCACGTTCGCGCGCATCATGCGGCTCATCCCGGCGATGCCGATCGCCGACAGCAGCGCGCCGATCGTCGTCGGGATCAGGCAGACGAGCAGCGCGATCAGCACGGTCAGGCTCACCGCCGAACCCGACGCGTTCAGCAGCACGCTGAACTGCGAGAACGGCAGCAGCGTCGCGCACACGAGCAGGAAGATGATCGTCAGCGCGACGAGCAGGATCGTCAGCGCGACTTCGTTCGGCGTCTTGCCGCGCTTCGCGCCCTCGACCATCGCGATCATCCGGTCGAGAAAGGCCTCGCCCGGCTGCGCGGTGATCTTCACGACGATCCAGTCGGACAGCACGCGCGTGCCGCCCGTCACCGACGAGAAATCGCCGCCCGACTCGCGGATCACGGGCGCGGATTCGCCGGTGATCGCCGATTCGTCGACCGACGCGACGCCGTCGATCACTTCGCCGTCGGCGGGAATCGTGTCGCCGGCCTCGACGAGCACGATGCTGCCGGCGGCGAGTTCGTCGCTCGGCACGCGATGGCTGGTGCTGCCGTACCGCTTCGGCTCGTCGAGCACCTTCGCGTACACGCGCTTGCGCGCCGCGCGCAGTGCGTCGGCCTGCGCCTTGCCGCGCCCTTCGGCCAGCGCCTCGGCCGCGTTCGCGAACAGCACGGTGAACCACAGCCAGCACGCGACCGCGAAGATGAAGCCGGCCGGCGCATCGCCCGTGCCGGTCAGCGCCTGCAGCCACAGCACGGTCGTGACGATGCTGCCGAGATAGACGACGAACATCACGGGATTCTTCAACTGCACGCGCGGCGCGAGCTTGCGGAAGGCCTCGCGCAGCACGGCCGTCCGGCGCATCGGCGGCACGGCGCCGACCGGGATCGCCGCCGGATTGATCGGGGTTTCGATATGGGACATGAGTGACTCCGTGGTTCCTGCCATTACTTCGCGCCGGCCGCCTGGCCGAATGCGCGATCCAGCGCGAGGTTCAGGTCGAGCACGCGCACGCGCGGTTCGCCGAGCACGCCGAGCTGGCGCGGCGATGCGATGCGTTCGACCAGCGCCGCGACCTGCGCGGCATCGACGCCGCGTGCCTGCGCGACGCGTGCCGCCTGCAGCCGCGCGTTCGCCACCGAGATCTCGGGATCGAGCCCCGATGCCGACGCGGTCACGGCATCCGCCGGTACCGGCGTGCCGGCGGCGAGCGCGTTCTCCTGCCGGTACGCCCGTACCCGCTGCGCGATATCCGCGAGCAGCTTCTTGCTGGTTGCCCCCTGGTTGCTGGCGCCGCTGCCGGCCGCGTTGTACGGCTGGTCGACCGTCTTCGACGGATCGGCCGGATCGGTGCCGGTCGTCGCGCTCGGCCGCCCATGGAAGTAGCCGGCACGCGTGAAGTACTGCCCGATCACCGTCGAGCCGATCGTCGTGCCGTTGCGCTCCACGAGACTGCCGCGCGCCTGCGACGGGAACAGCACGTTCGCGACGCCCGTGGTGAGCAGCGGATACGCGATGCCCGTGACGAGCATGAACAGCACCGACGATGCGATCACGGGCCGCACGAGGCCGCGCGTCGCCGCGCCGAACGAAGAACCGGGTGCCGGCGCGGCCGCGGCCGCTGCCTGGCGATTGCCTTGCATCATGATGTTTTCCTCAGAACAGTTGGCCGCCCGACATCAGCAGGTGCTCGACGACCGGGCCGAGCGCGAGCGCGGGCAGGAACGTGAGGCCGCCGACGACCAGGATCACGAAGACCAGCAGGCCGGCGAACAGGCCCGTCGACGTCGACAGCGTGCCCGCGCTTTCCGGCACGCTCTTCTTCGCGGCGAGGCTGCCCGCGACCGCGAGCATCGGCAGCAGCGTCAGGTAGCGGCCGATCAGCATCGCGAAGCCGATCGTCGTGTTGAAGAACGGCGTGTTCGCGTTCAGGCCCGCGAACGCGGAGCCGTTGTTGGCGGTGCCCGACGTGTACGCGTACAGCACCTCGCTGAAGCCGTGCGGGCCGAGGTTCGCGAGGCTGTCCATCGTCGAGTGCAGCATCGCGGCCAGCGCGGTGAAGCCGAGGATGCTGAACGGATGCGCGAGCACCGCGAGCATCACGAGCTTCATCTCGCGCGCCTCGATCTTCTTGCCGAGGAATTCCGGCGTGCGCCCGATCATCATCCCGACCAGGAACACCGTGAGGATTGCGAACGTGAACAGGTTGATCAGGCCGACGCCGTCGCCGCCGAACACGTTGTTCAGCATCATCTGCGCGATCGGCACGAGGCCGCCGAGCGGCGTCAGCGAGTCGTGCATCGCGTCGACCGAGCCGGTGGTCGCGGCGGTCGTGACGGTGGCGAACAGGCTCGTCTGCGCGATGCCGAAGCGCATCTCCTTGCCTTCCATGTTGCCGCCCGGCTGCGCGGCGCTCATCTGCTGGTCGACGCCGAGCCCCGCCACGAGCGGATTGCCGTGCTGCTCGGCCGAATAGATCACGGCCAGGAAGCCGACGAACATCACGACGAACGCACCGAGGATCACCCAGCCCTGACGGCGCCGGCCGATCATCGTGCCGAGCGTATAGGTCAGCGCGGACGGAATCAGCAGCATCGACAGCATGTGCAGCGTGTTGGTGAGCGGCGTCGGGTTCTCGAACGGATGCGCGGCGTTCATGCTGAAGAAGCCGCCGCCGTTCGTGCCGATGTGCTTGATCGATTCGAGGCTGGCAACGGGCCCCGTCACGATCTGCTGGCGCGCGCCTTCGAGCGTGGTCGCCCACGCATCGGACGCGAGCGTCTGCGGCATGCCCTGCCACACGTACACGAGCGCCATCGCGAAGCTGAGCGGCAGCAGCACGCGATAGGTCACGCGCGTGAAGTCGACCCAGTAGTTGCCGATGTCCGCCGCGCTCTTGCGGCTCAGCCCGCGGATGAAGCCGCCCGCGGCCGCGACGCCGGTCGCCGCGCTGGCCACCATCAGGAACGTGATGACGGCCATCTGCGAGAAGTTCGACAGGCTGCTCTCGCCCGCATACGCCTGCCAGTTCGTGTTCGTGATGAACGACGCGGCGGTGTTGAACGCGAGGTCGGGGCTTTGCGCGGCGCGCTGCAGTGCGTCGAACGGCAGCGTGTCCTGGATGCGCAATAGCAGATAACCGAGCAGCATCATCCCGGCATTGCTGAGCAGCAGCACCATGCCGTAGCGCTGCCACGACATCGCTTCGTCGGGATTCACGCCGAGCAGCGCATAGGTACGGCGTTCGACCCACGCGTGGCGCGGGCTCGTAAAGGCGTGCGCGAGCCATTTCCCGACGACGGGCACCAGCGCCAGCATGATCGCGAGAACGATCGCGAATTGAATGAGATTGTTGAACATGTCGACGCTCGCTCAGATCCGGTCAAGGCCGGTGACGAAACCGGCCGTCAAGGCAAAGAACGCGAGCGTGAACAGAATGAAAAGCAGATCGCTCATGACATCCACCGATATTTTCGAATTCCTGTTGAATCGCGCCGATCAATACCGCTCGGGTTTGATCAAGGCATGAAACAGATAGATAAAGAGCGCGAGCGACAGCGCGCCGGTGATCCACAACATGGCTTTCCCCTTTTTTCGTATGCGCGGCGACGCCGCGCGATCGTCGGCGTGGCGGGCCTTGCCTTGCCGGCGCAGGCCCGTGTGACGCCCCCATGCTCGTCTGGCGAATGGGATGCGACAGTGTAGAAATCCGCGTATCAAAGCGGTGTTCAATTTCTTTACAGGGAATAAAAAAGCCGTAAAGACGAAAGCCGGCCGACGGGGCATTTTTATGCGTTCTTTTCAGGGCCCGCGCGAGTCTATACACCGTATCGTCACCGCGATTCCTAGAATGGGCGGCATGTTCAGGACGAGATCTCCGCGGTGCGGAGCACGATGTGACCGGGGTGCCAGCATGAAACCGACCAGAACCGAAACCACCGCTTCACGCGATCTGCCGCCCGTTCGTTCGCGGCGCCGGTACCCCGCCGACGAACGCGTGCTGCTGTCGATCCGCGTCGAATCCGACAACCTCGCCGTCGTGCGGCGCCTGCTGCACCAGGCGGTCGGCACCGCGCTCAATTTCTACACGGCCGCGATCGACGAGCGCACCGGGCGCGCCTGCATCGAGCTCGAGGTCGCACGGTCGCAGGCATCGCCGGCCATCCTGTCGATCCTCCGCCTGCTGCCGGCCGCCGAGTTCGGCACGATCCGCCTGTTGCAGCACTAGCGGCGTTCGCCGCGGCCGCGCGTGACACGCGTCACGCGCCGCCTCCCCTTTTCAACGATTCATCGATTCATCGATTCGAACGCGTGTTCCGGTGCGAACGCGCGACGAATCGTCGTTCCCGTCGCGACGGGCCTTTCCAGGAAGCACTCACAATGAAAAAAGCAGTCGTCGGTACCCTTTCCCTCGCATTCTTCGGCGCCGCCGCGCATGCGCAAAGCAGCGTCACGCTCTACGGGATGCTGGATGCGGGCATCGTCTATACGAACAACCAGTCGGGTAAAAGCGCGTGGCAGCAAGGCAGCGGCCTGCTGTCGAATACGGTCTTCGGCCTGAGCGGCAACGAGGATCTCGGCGGCGGCCTGCATGCACTGTTCCGCCTCGAGAACGGCTTCAACCTGAACAACGGCACGCAGTCCTACCGGAACACGATGTTCGGCCGCCGCGCGTACGTCGGCCTGCAGAGCGACCGGTACGGCGTGCTGACGCTCGGCCGCCAATACGATGCCGTGGTCGACTACCTCGGCCCGCTCGCGATGGCGAACAACGGCGACGGCAACAATCTCGCGTCCCATCCGTTCGACAACGACAACATCGACGATTCGTTCTACATCGACAACGCGGTGAAATACACGAGCCCGACGCTCGCCGGCTGGCAGTTCGGCGGCCTGTACGGGTTCAGCAACGCGGCCGGCGGCTTCGCGAACAACCGCGCGTACAGCGCGGGCGTGTCGTATGCGAACGGGCCGGTCAACCTCGGCGCCGCGTACCTGCAGCTCAACCGCGGCGGGCTGACGGCCGGCGGCGCGCTGTCGACGAACGACGGCCCGAACTTCCCGGCCGTGCGCCAGCGCGTGATGGGCGCGGGCGGCAGCTACGCGTTCGACCGGCTGACGGTCGGCGCGCTGTGGACGCACTCGATGTTCGACGAAACGGCCGCGTCGTCGCTGCCCGGCGCGCTGAACGCGCTGCGCTTCGACAACTTCGAGGTCAACGCGCGCTACACGCTGACGCCGGCCGTCTCGCTCGCGGGCGCCTATACGTTCACCGACGGCCGCTACGACGACGCCACCGGCAGCCACCGGCCGAAATGGCACCAGGTGACGCTGATGGCCGACTACGCGCTGAGCAAGCGCACCGACGTATATGCGGAGACGGTCTACCAGCACCAGTTCGGCGTGCCGTCGGGCGCGACGCTCGGCTTCGCGAACGTGACGGGGCTCGCGGCTTCGTCGACCAACACGCAGGTGGTCGCGACGGTCGGCATCCGGCACCGGTTCTGACCGCGCGCGGACTGCCGCGGGCCGGCCGCTCTGTGCAATCCCGCATGGACGCGCGCCGGCCGAACAGGGATCATTCGGGAAATCCGGGCCCGCACGCCCGCGAAACCGGTACACTCGGCGCCGGGCGCGCGCCGGATCGGCATTCGGCGGCGGGCCGCCGCCGACTCTCGAACCGTGATCCCATGACCACACCGATCTATCAGGAAATCAAGGACTTCATCCTCGCGCGCATTCATGCCGGCGAATGGGCGGAAGGCGACCAGGTGCCGTCGGAGAACGAACTCGCGCGCGAATTCAACGTCGCGCGGATGACCGTGAACCGCGCGCTGCGCGAACTGACGGCCGAGCAGGTGCTCACGCGCACGCGCGGCTCCGGCACGTACGTCGCGTCGCCGAAGTACGAATCGACGCTCGTCGCGATCCGCAGCATCTCGGACGAAGTCGCCGCGCGCGGCCACGGCTATCGCGCGCAGGTGCTGCTGGTCGGCGCGGCCGTCGCCGACGCGAAGCTCGCCGACGAACTGCAGCTCGACGCGGGCAGCCCGATCTTCCATTCGCGCGTGCTGCACTTCGAGAACGACACGCCCGTGCAGCTCGAGGAACGCTGGGTCAATCCGGCCTGCGCGCCCGAATACGCGTTGCAGGACTTCACGACGACGACGCCGAACCAGTACCTGACGCGCGTCGCGCCGCTGCAGCGCGTCGAATACCGGATCGAGGCCGCGATGCCCGACGCCGAAACACGCCGCCACCTGACGATGGACGACCGCGAGCCTTGCCTGCTGCTGCATCGGCGCACGTGGTCGCAAGGGATGGTCGCGTCGGTCGCCAACCTGTGGCACCCGGGCAGCCGCTATCGCTTCACCGGGCATTTCTGACGTCGACGCGCGGGCTCAGCGCGCGCCCGGCCGTCCCCAGCGCTCGATCGCGCTGACGGCCAGCGTCAGGCCGTCGTCCTGCGCGATGCGCGCGCCGAGTTCCGTTGCGCGCGCCTTCGTGTCGCCGCGCTCCGCGAACGCAATGGCCCGCGCCAGCGCGGCGGCGTCCACGCGCCGCCCCGCGACCGGCGCATCCGCGACGCCGAGCCGCTGCAGCCGGTTGGCCCAGAAGAACTGATCGCCCGCGAACGGCACGACGACGGACGGAATGCCGGCCCGCGCAGCCGAATGCGTGGTGCCCGACCCGCCATGATGGATCGCCATCGACACACGCGGGAACAGCCGGTCATGCGGCGTATCGCCGATCACATGAACGTGCGCGGGCAGCATCGACGCGTCGATGCCGCTCCAGCCCGGATGGAACAGCGCACGCCGGCCGCCGAGCGCGCGCACGAGCGCATCGACCATCCCGGCGCGATCGAAGCCGGCCATGCTGCCGAAACCGATGTACACGGGGGGATCGCCCGCGTCGAGAAACGCCGCGAGATCGGGCGGCGGTTCCCAGTCACGTGCATCGATTCGCCACTGGCCGCAGGCCAGCGCCTGCGACGGCCAGTCGGCCGGGCCCGACAGCAGTGCCGGCGACACGCCGTACAGCATCGGATGATCGGTCCACACCCGCCTGCGCGGCGGCAACGCGCACACGCTCGCGCGCGCCGCGTTCGTCGACTTCCTGAACGCCCGCCACAACAGCGCGTTCACGAACCGGTGGCTCGTGCGGTTCAGCCAGCGCGGCACCTTCCCCGGCGGCAGGAACGGCGACGCGAATTCCGCGGTGGGCGTAATCGGGATCATGCCGGCGCCGATCGCCGGCACGCCGCGATACTCGGCAACCGACAAGCCGACGAACGATACGAGCCCCGACACGAGGATCGCGTCGCACCCGGCCGACGCCTCCGCGACCTGCCGCATCCACGCGGCCGTGTTCGCGTTGGCGATCGCCGCGAGCGCCTTCGACGTGTCGTTGAAGCCGCCGCGCCCGCGCACCGCATCGGCCAATGCACCCTCCGGCGCAATCGCGCGGCGGATATCGCCGGACAACGCCGCCGACGGCACGCCGAGCATGGCGGCCGAGCCGAGCGTTGCCGCGTCGGCCAGCAGCCGGACGTCATGGCCGGCATCGATCAGCGCACGACCGAGCGCCGCGAGCGGGCGCGTGTCGCCTTCGGTGCCGTAGGTGGCAATGACGAGCTTCATGCGTGACTCCTTGCACCCGACGGAGGCAGGTGGATTCATAAAAATGCACGTCGTATACTAATGCAATTCGTGCACTTTTATCCGATCCCTCGCCATGCCGACTCCGACCGACGATCCGGGCCGCCGCGCGCGCAAGCGCATCCAGATGCTCGCGCATCTCGCCGCCACCGGCGCACGCCTCTTCGACGCGCACGGCTACGAAGCCGTCACGATGGAGCAGATCGCCGCGCAGGCCGATGTCGCGAAGCGCACGCTGTACAACCACTTCGCAACGAAGGAAGCCGTGCTCGCGCACTGGCTCGAAGGCGAACTCGCGCGCGATCTCGCCCATCTGCAGCGCGATGTCGCGCGGCGCAAGACGTTCGTGTCGCGCATCGGCTGTGTGCTCGATGCATCGGCCGCGTGGTGCGAGCAGCATCCCGCGTACCTGCTCGCGTATCTGCGCCATCGCTTCCTGAACATCGGCGTGACCGAACCGGAAAGCGGCAACGAGAACGGCAGCGATATCGCGTTCGTGTGGCAGCAACTGATCGCAGCCGGGCAGCAATCCGGAGAACTGAACGGCACGCTGCGAGCCGACCAGCTCGCGACGTGGTTCCATCACCTGTATCTCGCGGCGATGCTGCGCTGGCTGACCGTGCCGGGGCTGTCGCTGAAACGGGAGTTCCAGGCGGTCGCGAAGCTGTTTGTCGAGGGCGCGGAAGCGAAACGCTGAACGGCGCCGGTGATGCATCGAGCACGACAGAACCGGCCAGCGCAGCGCCTACGGTGAATACGGTGCGATAACCGCGTCGCGCGGCGCATACGCATTTTTACGACGAACACATGCATCGCATGCCAAATTTCCCGCGCGGCAGTATGCTGGCGACGTACGGCTGCGCACGACGCTTCGGGTAATCCCTGTATCGGCACATCGTCGCGCGGCCGTCGCGACCGCAATCATGCGTTGCAAGGAGGGATTCGTGATGGCAACCACGCATCAGCACTTCCACCTGGAACTACGGCACGCCACCGCGCCGACCTATTTCATCAGCTACCTGTTTCCCGCCTTGCTGTTCGTCTACGAGCTGCTGCGCGTGGGCCAATGGATCCGCGATCACGGGATGCAGTTCGGCGCGTTCAAGCAGATGGGTTACGAGTATCTGCTGATGCTGCTGTTCGTCGGGCTGCAGATCTTCGTCGAGGCGATCTTCCTGCTCGGCGCCGCGATGCGCCGCGACAATCGCGACTTCGAGCACCGGCTGCCGAACGTGATTCTCGGCATCGGTCTCTCGATCGCGCTGCTGGCGATCGATCTCGCGATCCAGCTCGCGTTCTGAATGCACGCTGCCCGCTCGGGGGCTCAGGCGCCCGAGCGGTGCAGGAGTTCGCAGACCGCGGCGAGCACGTCGACCGTCCGCCCGCATCGTCGCTCGATGACTTGTGTCAGCGAGTCTTGGACTCGTTCATGACAGGCTTGCTTCTAGAACGCATTTGCCCTTCCAGCCAGTATGGCGGGATACGGGACATCAAGCTGCTCTGCCACGTGAGCGGCGTCCATGTCTTGCCACCATCCTCCGAATACACGATCTCGGGATTGTCCTTGTCCGCCATATGCGCATAATTGGCTGCGAGCCAGACATGGTTCGGATCGGCAACGTACGCACTGACAGCCTGGGAAATCGTATCAGGCAATTGGGTCGTGACCCACGTGATGCCATCAACGGAGCGGATCAACGTTCCCTCGGTCGTGCCCGTTATCCACCAATGTCCGTTCGGTGTCCAACCCAGTTCAAACAGATAATCCGGGTTGCCGAGATCGGTCGATTTTACGGCGCATGTCTCGGGCGAAATACGGACGGCAAGATAACGAGTATCGCCGGCCTGATTGCCGCCCAACGTTACCAGGCCGACCAGCGGCCCGTCCGCATCAACGAAGCGGACGGCACCGCGCAGAAACTCGCTGGCACTTCCGTCTGCCGGATCAAGGCCCAGTTTCCTGACATTGACTTCGCACTCGTGCCCACCACGCCGGACCTTCACCGAATGACGAACATCGTCAGCAGACACGGTGTAATGAGCGCCGAGGACGATGGCTCGTCGATCTGCGTCGGCTTTTACCACACGACCATTGGCGCTATCGATGACCCTGTTGCCGATGTAGAAGCGCCCCTGCGTGTCGGCGCTCACCAATGGCCAATAGTAGCCCGCCGTATCGGTCACGGCGATTTGCCTGTCATCAGCCAAGACGAACCGCAGGTACTCCGAGTACTTCTGGAAAATCGTCAGCCGACCGATCTCCAGCTTGTGTACCGGATTGTCTGCGCCTGAATTCGCCGCATCAGCGACGCTTGCCGCGCCCCCGAATGCAAACAAGGCTGCAGCGAGCGTAGTCTTGATCCATTTAGCGCACTGCATCGGATTCTTCCTTACCCAATTCCGAAAGCCAAAACTTTGAGTTGCCGATAATCGTGCCACTATGACGCGAGGAGCGGGATCTGAAGTTATCGTATATATATTTCGAGTTCGGCCCACCTGCAATGAAAGCCTTCACTGCGTCGATCGATTCCTGCAAATCAGAACACTCGCTCTTCCCCAACGCCTTATACTTCGGATTTCCGGAATTAATGAATTTCGGCCTCGGCTTCGGCTGCAACGAGTCAAATTGACCAGCAGCATTGCAAACCATGGAAAACGTCTTAGCAATATAATCGTTTCTTGGATATCCCTTTCGATTCAATCTGAAATAGAAAACGTTCAACAGAGCCTCTTTCTCGATCCGGCGATCGCTTTCATCGGGCAGTATCCCTGCTCCGCTCGACTCCGCATACAACACCCGGGCCAGGTAATTAAGGTCTGCCCCAGAGAACGTCAGATTTGCCGTACGCGGAGGACTGTTGGCGATCTTGAACGTTTCTTGCTCATCGATCCATTGGGGCTGACAAATATTGACCTCAACGCCTGCCGAATCATTTTTAGGGGTGACCTTTCCTTGTGCCTGGGCCATTGCCTGTTTCTCCTGATGCACTTGCAGAACTGTAAGCCGTTCGTCGTACGATTTTTTGATTTGCAGCGATAGTTAACGTGCCGGGCTCGAAATAACCAGAATCGATAAATTCGCATCCGAATCGTCGATCCGGCCTGTTGCAGGAAGCGACGCACCGTCGCGCGGGGTCAAGCCGCACGTGAGCGACAACAACGGTCGTCCGCCCATCCAGTCGGGGCTTGGCTGCGACAGGCTCACTTTGACCGGCGCCCTGTTTATGAAGGAAACGGGCACCACGTATCGCTGAACCAGAATCTGTCCGGATCCCGCATCCATCGCGTGCAGCCTTTGTGTCACTTGCGCGACGTCGCCGCAGTGCTGCTCGACGAGACGGGCAAAACGCGCACTCGTCACCTCATCGAGACTGAACTGCGGCAGTGCCTGATAGCGGATGGTCAATACGCCCGTCGAATCAGCCGGCACTGGAATGACCCAGGAGTACGACACGAAACCTTCCCAATCGCGGCCATCGCTCAGTTTCATTCCCAACTGAGGTTTAATTCGAGCAACTTTCGCGAGATCGCTCTCTTCACTCGGAAGCGGATCCAGGCCTGCCGCCCTTACCTCGCCTGTCACGTCCTTGCCGAGAAAAAACGCGCGCCGCCCAGTGACGAGCGGAATCGCTTTTCCGTCGAAGGTCACCTTCAAATCAGAAAAGCTTTTGTCATAATTCTCCTCGCCAGCGCCAAGACGGTGAAACAGTGGTGTGTATGCGTAATACCCCCTCTTCACCAAAGCATGCGTTTCATTACTCAATCGTGCGGAAACGGTGACTGTTTTCCCATCCAGCGACACCTCGACGTCAGATGGCCGGGCGTTGCCCTGTATCGCGCCGATCGTCAGCGGCACCGCATCTTCGAACTCGAAGGCCTGTGTGCATGTGGCCGCCATCGTCATAATCGCCCCGATCAAAAATCGCTTCGCACTCTTCATCATTTGCAATCGTCGGCAGACGGTAGGATGTAGTATCGATACACCGTGTACGGATCGCTCCGAAATACTTCGATGTTGTACGGCCCGTATGGGTGGTGAGTCCGGCCATTGAACGCAGTGTACATGTTGTTGTACTTTTTCTGCCCGCGCTTGTACAGGTTTCCGTCATATTTCGGGCTGTCGGGCGTAAACGGCGCATAGATTGCCATATGGCCATCCCAGAGCAACACGTCTCCCGCCTGCAACTTCTGTTTCGCCGGATCAATTTTACGAAAGCGATTCGTGGTTCGCGCAAAAGCCGCAAATGACGCAGTCGTCTGATATGGATAGGGAAATCCGGCCTCCACATAAATCTTGTTCGTCGACCCCGAACAGTCTCCGAGAACGGACTTTTCCGACGCAGCGCCAACCATGCGATATGGCGTACCTTCCCATGTGGCCGCCACGTTCACGACTTTCCAACCTTCGTCTTCGGTGATGAATCTGCCAGCCGTGCAATCCTTGCCCGCTGTGATGGTCGTATCACTCGTCGCGGATGAGCTCAATGTAACTGGATCCATTAGTTCACTCCGGTGTCTGCGGGATAGTCATCATGATTGCCGGGCCTATAGAGCAAATCCACTTTTACGATCTTTTCGCTGGTAAACAATGAGGTTTTGCCTTCGTCATCGGTCATGCCCTCGATGAGGCGACCGTCCTCCGCACGTATCTGATAGGGCATGTTCGCGATCGGCTCGCCAAAAGCATCTCGCACGACGAAATGCTCGTCGTAGACGTCATCCACGATTTCAAAGTGGACGGGCTGTCCGACGTAGCCTTCCACGACTTGCGTTTTTCCGCTCGCATCGGTCGTGCCTTCGATTACGTCATCGCCGATCGACATTCGGTATTTCTGATTCGGGACGGGCTTACCGTCATGCGATCGAAGCACAAAGTGCTGGTCGCCGGATTCCTGCTTCGTTATTGGCATGACAGGCAGGGGCACCGTTGCGCTTGCTGCGCCAGTCTTTTCCCACGATGCACACTTCTCCAGGATCTGCCCGGGCGTGCCGTTTTCGATCCCGCTACCGCTGATCTTGATGTATGAGCCGCCCGCTCCGACCCAGATCTCCTTTTCAGCTGACAGCACTACTCTTCCATTGCTGCTTGTGATTGTGACGTCCTTGAGGGCGGCGAGTGCCATGGCATTTCCTTGCGCCTGGAGTTCCACCTTCCCGTGGGCCGCAAACAGCTTCATGCCAGCGTTCTGAACAAAGATACTGAGCTTTTCACCGATGGTCGCAAGCAGGGATTTGCCGGCCACAACGTGCGTACTTTCGCCGCTGACGAGGTTAACGTGCTGATCTGCTGCAACTTGCGTTGACTGTTGAGTGGACAACGCAATGCCCGCCGGGCTCGCCATCAGCAATATCGGCTTCGAGAATCCATTTGCATTGCCCATTCCGCCACCCGCAGTTCGACCGCCCGTCGAAGCGCCGGCGGTATTCTGCTCCATCGCAGCACTGAAGGCCTTGAGCGCACCATACCCCTCTTTCGTGCCTTCCGCGCGAGCCTGGACACTGGCATCCGATAAAGTCTCCATCAGACTCTCGGCGTTCACGAGTTGTCCTCGCGATTCGCCTGCATCCAATGCCTGGCTGCTCATTTCCTTCGAGTGTGTGCTCACGTAAAGCCCACGATTCGCTCGCACAGCACCGTAATGGTCCGTCTTCAAGTCAAAGCCGCTGCCGAGATACGAGCCGCGCATATTGCCGCTCTGCTCAACTAGGTACCCGAGATGCAACAGGCTGTTGCCGGTGCTGCTCATCAGCCGAACGCGGTTTTGTCCAGTAGCGTCGTCCAACGCTAGTTCGTTAAAGCCGGCCCCGGCGTATTCCTTAGTCCGGTAACCCGACAGAATGCCGTTGCTGTGCCACTGAGGCCGGACGGCGCCATTGAATACGCGATGCAAAACAATTGGGCGATCACAGTCCCCCCCGACATGCCCTACGATGACCTCTTCGCCGACACGCGGAACGTGAATACCGCCGTACCCTCCGCCTGTATCCGATTGCGCAACGCGCACCCAGCAAGAGGCCTTCTCGTCGCCAGGGTTGAGACGATCCCAAATGAACCGGATCTTGATCCGGTTGAGCGCATCCGTATAAACCTCTTCACCCTTTGGTCCAACCACCATCGCCGTCTCCAGATGCATCACCGGCTTCGTGTGCTCAAACGGACTGCGGTACGGGACCGTGACACGCTGCGCTTCGACCTGTACTAGGAAGAAACCTTCGCTGCCGTCGGAATGGCGAATCGTGAGCGACGCGTCGCCCGAGTAGCCGGCCATGGCTTCATCGACCCGCCCCTTCAGGCTATGCGGAAAGTTCTTTTCTTGTCCGGAAAGCGGCAGATTATTCTCGATATACCGGGAAACCTTGATCGCAGCGAATTCCCGTTGGCTCTCCGAATCGCTGTCGTGCTCGGGGTGATTCTCCAGACGGAAACGAAGCCCAGCATCAATGCCACGGACACCGCCCGCGCCATGGAAGCGCTTTGCGCGCGATTCCCATTCTTCAAGATGGATTTGGGTCAAATGATCGCCACGATCCTGATCCGAATAGGTGTACGCGCCCGTGTACGAATAGATCTCGAGCTGGCTGGGCAAGTCGCCTTGATCCAGCCGCGACGGCAACGACGTGCCTTTCGGGCTGAACGACGACGCGGGGGCCTTGTAGTCGAATGTTCGGGTCGTGTAGGTCACGCTTTGCAGCGTGCGCGATCCGGACCACTGGGTGAACGCGTTGGCCTCGCTATTCGCGCCTGAGCGGTAGAACCGCACGGTCTCCGGAGACATCTTGTCCAGATTGTGGATATCGTCGACGATCACGAACGTATGCGACTTGCCGTCGTTCGCCTGTCGCCAGAAGCCGTACAACCCCTCGGACTCCAGCAGCCGATGCACGAAATTCCAGTCCGTTTCGCTTTGCCGGCAATATGAGCGCGATGGCAGCGGCTTGGACAACACGAACTGGAATTGCCCTTGCGCCTGAGGATGCGCGTTGAACACATCCGTGACGATCTCGTCGACCGGTTTGTCCTGCCAATGCCGCATATCACTGCGGAACTTCAGGAAATGCATCCACGACGCGAAACTCAACTGATAGGCAGTCAAGCCGCCATCGGCGCCCAATCGGCGGGCCGTATGGATATAGCCGTTGATCGGCAGATAAGATTTGTCCTCTTGCTGAATCCACAACGTCATCTGTTGTGCGATAAGCGTCTTCAGTTCGATGTCGCCAGCCGTTGATACCATGTCAAGCTCGACGGCGAAATCCCGGCCTAATTCGACATGGGTAACCGCCCTGCGGGGTAATAACGTATTGCTGGGTAGACTCGGAATTTCAGATTTCAGCAGCCGGTCTTGCTGAATCAGGCCACCGCGAATGGCCTGTGCCAGTTCGATCATGTTCATGCGTCACTCGTTCGACATTCTTATTGGATACGCCCGCGCCCATGCCCGCACTTTGCTGCGAACAAATGGTTCCCCGACCTCACGTGCCGCCACAGAACCACCCCGGAAAGACTGGGAATTTACTACATGTTGATTCTTAAAGAAACGCTCGAGCGACATCTCCGGCCCATTTCCATTAGAGATCTAGCCCTAACTGCTCACAGCAAGGTAAAAACACCATCCGCTCAATATCGATTCAGAAAAAATACCGACACAGTGCGGTCACATACTCAACTCGGCGTCCGTGAGGTCGCCATTTCTTGTTTCAACCCGATGGTTGTCGTCTTATGCAGTCCCCCTCGTCGGTCTCGCGCGGGTCAACTGCACAGGCGCGAACGATTCCTCTGTTTTCAGGCCAGGACGGCGGATCAACAACTCATCGCACGACCATCCTGCGCTCACACCCCATGCCGCGTCAGGAAATCCTTCACCGCGTCGAGCACGTCGTCGGTCCGCTCGCGGTGCGGCATGTGCCCGCACCGGCCGAGCAACAGATAAGACGACGGCCCCGCGACGCGCGCGGCGATCCGCTTCGGATGCACGTCGGACCCGTATTCGTCGTCTTCGCCGTGAATCGCGAGCGTCGCGCATTGCACGCGCGGCAAATCCGCGTCGAGACTCCAGTCGCGAAACGCCGGCGACAGCCACGTGTCGACCCACGCGCGCAGCACCCATTCGGCCTTGTCGCCGTGATAACGCGCGAGCCGGTCGAGCTGGCCCGGTTCGTCGAACTGCTGCCCCGCATCGCGAATGCCGGCCAGCGTGCGATCCTCGACGAATGCCTGCGCGGCGATCGTCACGAGCGCACGGCAACGCGCCGGATAAGCGGCGGCACACCCGACCGCCATCCCGCCGCCGACGCTGTGCCCCAACGCGACGAACGCGTCGACATCGAGTTGGTCGAGCAATGCGGCGAACGCATGGTCGGCCTCGTCGCGCACGAACGTCGTGCCGAGTTTCCCCGGGTACCGGTCCGAGCGGCCGAAACCGAGGCGGTCGTAGGCGATCACGTCGCGCTGCGTGACGCTCGCGAGCTGCGCGGGGAAGTCGCGCCACAGGTCGACGCAGCCGAGCGAATCGTGCAGCAGCACGATCGGCGCGGCCGGCTTAGGTGCGGCCGGCTCAGGCGCGGCCGGCTCGCCCGCACCCGCTGCCCGTTGCGCCGGGCCACCGCGCCAGCGTTTCACGAAGAGGCGCCCTTGCGGCGTCTCGACGGTTGTCTCCTCGATCGGAATGTCGGTCATGTGCCTGTCGTCTGCATGAAAGCGGCCGCGCCTCGGCGGCCTTGCCGGATCCGGCGATGTTGGCCCGCGCCCGCGCCCAGCGTCAAGCAAGCCCCCACCGCCCGCGCGTTCATTCGGGCTGCGGCGGCAGATACTCCATCTGCGCCTCGTCGTACAGCCGGTAGATCAGCGCCTGCATCGCGCGGATGTCCTCCGATTCGTCGAGCATCCGCATGCTCATGATGATCGGCGACACGAGGTTCGGATCGTCGAGCGGCTTGTAGCTGATGTCGTCGCGCTTCAGCCCGTACACGCTGTGCGGCACCACCGACACGCCCTCGCCCATCGCGACGAGGCCGAGCGCGATCTGCAGTTCGCGCGTCTCGTAGATCTTGCGCGGCTGCAGCGCGCGATCGTGAAAGGCCGCGAGCACCTGGTCCGCATAACTCGGGCGCGGCGCCTTCGGAAAGATGATCAGCGTGTCGTTGACGAGATCGTGCAGCGACAGCACGGGCTTCGCGCTGTCGAGCACATGGCCGACCGGCAGCGCGACGATCATCCGCTCCTCGCGCAGCACGACGCGCCGCACGCTCGGGTCCTCGTGGCGGATGCGCCCGAACCCGACGTCGATGCGCCCTTCCTTCAGCGCCTTGATCTGGTCCATCGTCGACATCTCGTGCAGGCTCAGCTCGACGGCCGGATACTCGCTGCGAAAGCGCCGGATGATCTTCGGCAGCATCCCGTACAGCGTCGAGCCGACGAAGCCGACCGACATGCTGCGTTCGATCTTGCCGACCCGCTTCGTCATCGATTCGAGCTCGGTCGTCTGGGCGAGCAGCTGCACCGCGTGCGAATAGAAGAAGCGCCCCGCGTCGGTCAGCTTCAGCGGCCGCGCGTTGCGCTCGAACAGCGGCACGCCGAGCGCTTCCTCGAGCTGCTGGATCTGCCGGCTCAGCGGCGGCTGCGCGATATGCAGCCGTTCGGCCGCCCGCGTGAAATTCCGCTCTTCGGCAACCGCGACGAAGTAGCGGAGGTGTCTCAACTCCATGTTCGATGTCTCCCGGACAGCGATCCGGCGGTCAACCCCGGCCGGACGATGTCGTCACGATACCGCAGGCGGCGCAATCCGCCACGCACTGCCCCCGCCCGGCGCCGCCCAAAGCAAAACGGGAAGCCCGCGAGCTTCCCGTTGCCTGATCGACGCCGCGGCATGGCGACGTCACGCGCCGTCCGTCACACCTCGGTCGCGTAGAGCGCGTCGCGCTGTGCGTCGCTCAGCGAGTCGAGCGGCACGTCCGGCAGCTGGTAGCAGATCATCGTGCCGTACAGTTCCGCGAGGCAATTGCTGCCGGCGTCGAGCGCGTAGCCGTCCTCGCCGTCGGGGGCCGGCGGGTACACTTCGCGCCACGCGTTGATCGCGGCTTCGATTCGCACGATGGAAACGGGTCCGGCCTTCCGCTCGGCGGGTGATGCGCTCATGGATTCCTCTGGGTTGCGCGCTCCGCGGGCCGTATCGGCCCGGATGGAACGATGAAAACGCCGGGCATCTCGCCGGCCGCCGCACCGCGCGCGCGCCGGATACCGATCCGCGCTGCGCGCCCCGCGCCGGCCGGGCCATGGCCCGGTAGGGTCGGGCAATATAACCGGCTTTGACCCCGTGCAGGCAAAAGCCGGGCAAAAAAAACGGGAAGCGCGCGGCTTCCCGTTTCATCGCATGCCGCGCGGCTGTACGCCGCGCCCGCGTCAGCCCGCGGTTTCGCGGTTCGCCACCGGCTGCCGCTGCGCGCCGCGGCTCGCGGCGATCCACGGCGCGATTTCCATGTCCTCGTAGCGCACGAAACGGCTTTTCTTCAGGAACCGGAAGCCGAGCCACACGACGAGGAACAGCGGAATGCCGACATAGGTCGCGGCCACGCCGGCCCAGTCGATCCGGTTCGCGAGGAACGCCTGATAGTCCTGCCCGAGCGCGATCACGAGGCACAGCACGAACGCGAACAGCGGGCCGAACGGGAACCACTTCGACTGGTACGGCAGCTGGTCGAGCGCGTAGCCCTGCTTCACGTAGCCCTTGCGGAACCGGTAGTGGCTGACCGCGATGCCGAGCCATGCGATGAAGCCCGTCATCCCCGACGTGTTCAGCAGCCACAGGTACACGGTCTTGTCGCCGTACAGCGACGTGAAGAAGCACAGCGCGCCGACGGCCGTCGTCGCGTACAGCGCGTTGCGCGGCACACCGCCGCGCGACAGCTTCGCGAAGATCCTCGGCGCACGGCCTTCGGTCGCGAGGTTGTAGAGCATCCGCGTGGACGCGTACATGCCCGAATTGCCGGCCGACAGCACGGCCGTGAGGATCACCGCGTTCATCACGCCGGCCGCGAATGCGAGGCCCGCGTGGCGGAACACGAGCGTGAACGGGCTCACGCCGATGTCGGTCACGTCCGTCTTCAGCAGGTTCGGGTCGGTGTAGGGAATCAGCACGCCGATCACGAAGATCGCGAACACGTAGAACAGCAGGATCCGCCAGAACACCTGGCGCACCGCGCGCGGGATCGTCGTGCGCGGGTTTTCCGATTCGCCGGCCGCGACGCCGATCAGCTCGGTGCCCTGGAACGAGAAGCCGGCGATCATCGCGACGCCCATCAACGCCGGCAGGCCGCCCGCGAACGGGGCGTCGCCGATCGTCAGGTTGCCCCAGCCGTTGCTCGGCGCGCCCTTCAGAATGCCGAAGATCATCAGCAGGCCGACGCCGATGAACGCGACCACCGTGACGACCTTGATCAGCGCGAACCAGTATTCGGCCTCCCCGAAGCCGCGCACGGTCAGCGCGTTGAGCAGGAACATCACGCCGAGGAACGCCGCGCTCCACCACACGCCGGGCACGTCCGGAAACCAGTAATGCATCACGAGCTGCGCGGCGACGAGCTCCACCGCGATCGTCACCGCCCAGTTGTACCAGTAGTTCCAGCCGAGCGCGAAACCGAAGCCCTCGTCCACGTATTTCGCGCCGTAGGTCGCGAACGAGCCCGACACCGGCATGAACGCGGCCATTTCGCCGAGGCTCGTCATCAGGAAGTAGACCATCAGGCCGATCAGCATGTACGCGACCATCGCGCCGCCGGGGCCGGCCTGCGAGATCGACGCGCCGGACGCGACGAACAGGCCCGTGCCGATCGAGCCGCCGATGGCGATCATCGTCAGGTGGCGCGCCTTCAGCGCGCGATGAAGCTTGGGTGGGTTCGCGGACGAACCGGGTTGGTCGGATTTCGGAAGTGCGGACATAAACGAGACGAACGTTGAGCGGGCCGGCATCCGTAGCCGGCGCATGCGGAATCGGAGCGCGGGGCGCGTCCTGCGATGCATTCGATGCGGCCCCGATACGCGTTGCGCGGCGGGCGCCTGCGGCGAAGCGCGGATTCTACCTGATTCGTCACGGGGGGAGCTCAGGTGCCGCCGCCCGCGGCCGCTCCGGAGATTTCGCAGAATCAAGGGGTTGGCCGCGTCGCGACCGGGCCGGCCCGGCCGTCGCCGCGCGCCGGTGCAAAAAACCATGCGCGCGGGGTGGTCATCCGGTTTTCCGCTGCCACGGTGTTTCTCCGCCACCTTGTCGCAATCCGCCAGCTACCGCGGCGGCACACATAATCGCCGGGTAATCACGGGATTATTCAGACAAAATGACCGATATCGGCAATTGATTCAAATCAAATCACCCGCACCTAAAGCGGTAACGATGCGTAACCGTTTCAAATCGCCGCCCGGGCATGCATCTTTTGCATGCGCACACGAATGCCGCGAATTCGCGAGATAATGCGGCCCGATTCGAAATCAACAGCGAGCGGAATCGCCAACGACGCGATATCCGCCGCCCGCCGCCCTCGAGGATGAAGTCATTCACGCTGCCCGCCACGCTGCGCCGCCATACGGCGTCGATCGTGGCACGCATTCTGTCGCCCCGCGGCGTGCTCGTTGCGGGGATTTTGCTGCTGATGTTCAGCTGGGGGCTTTCCACGGCGCTTTTAATCGAGGCGCGACGCGATGCATATGACCATGCGGTCGAAAATGCACGCAACCTGATGCTGCTGATCGAACGCGATATCGCGCGCAATATCGAGCTCTACGATTTGTCGCTACAGAACGTCCTCGACGGCGTGGCCGATCCGGAACTGACCACATTGCCGCCCCGCCAGCGCCATCGGCTGCTGTTCGACCGCGCCGCCACCGGCGAATATCTCGGGTCGCTGTTCGTGATGGATGCGCACGGCAATATCGTGATCGATTCGAGCGCATCGCCCGCGCGGCAAGGCAACTTTGCGGATCGCGACTATTTCGCCGTGCACCGCAACGATGTCGCGCAGGGCCTCTATATCAGCCGGCCGTACGCATCCCGGCTGCGCGGCGGCGCGCTGACGATCGCGCTCAGCCGCCGGATCACGCTGCCCGACGGCTCGTTCGGCGGCATCGTCGTCGGCACGCTCAGCATCGACTACTTCCGCGCGCTGCTCGACGGCCTCGCGGTCGGCAAGCACGGGAGCGCGGCCATCGCCGAGCTCAACGGCACGCTCGTGAGCCGCCTGCCCTACGACGCGCGCGTGGTCGGCATCGACCTGCGCGGGTCGCCGCTGTTCATCGAGGCGCTGCGCAGGCGGGAAGGCGTGCTGTCGGGCGTCGGCAGCATCGACGGCGTGCGGCGCGTCTATGTTTACAAGCATCTTGCCGGCCTGCCGCTGATCGTCGACGTCGCGCCCGCCGAGGTCGACATCTACGCGTCGTGGCACCACCGCGCGATCTGGACCGTCGTGCTGATGTGCCTGTTCACCGGGTTCATCGCGTGGGGGTCGCTGGCGCTGTCGCGCGAACTGAAGCGCAGGCAGGTCGCCGAATCGAAGCTGTACCGGCTCGCGCACACCGATGCGCTGACGGGCCTCGACAACCGCGGCACGTTCGACACGGTGCTCACGAAGGAGGCGCAGCGTGCGTCACGCAGCGGCCGCCCGCTGTCGGTGCTGTTCGTCGACGTCGATCACTTCAAGGCGTTCAACGACTACTACGGCCATCCGGCCGGCGACGACGTGCTGCGGCGCGTCGCGCAAACCGCGTCGCGCTGCCTGCGTCGCGACAGCGATCACGTCGCGCGCTACGGCGGCGAGGAATTCGTCGTCACGCTGCCCGACACCGATGCGCAAGGCGCGGTGACCGTCGCCGAAGGTATCCGGCGCGCGATCGCGGAGCTCGGCATCGAGCACGTGAAAAGCCCGTACGGACGTGTCACGGCGAGCATCGGCGCGGCGACCGCGGCCGACGGCCGCCTGAATGCCGCGACGCTGCTGCAGCGTGCCGACGAGGCGCTGTACCGGGCGAAGTCCGGCGGACGCAACCGCGTGCTGGAAGCGCAGCCGGGCACCGCGGACGCATGACAGCGCGCTGACGTGACGCGAAGCCGCGCGGCGGCCGGCCCCGCCGGACGACCGCGCCCGTGGACAGCCCTGCCGCGTTCGGCTAGCGTTACGTCTGCTGCGCACGCGGCGCGGCGCCTGCCCGCGCAGGCCGCGATGCGCGTTCCGGCCACTCCAGCTCCGCCATGACCACCCCGTTCCCTGCCCGGCTGCCGCCGCTCCTGCGCAACGCGCTCCGCCCGCTGCTCGACCCGTACCGCCGCTACCGGCACGCGAAGCTGATCCATGCGGCGCGCGTCGCGCTCGCGATTCTCGTGTCGATCGCGCTGTCCACCGGCCTGAACGTGCCGCACGGCGAATGGTCGACGATTACCGTGCTGATCGTCGTCGGCGGGCTGCAGCATCACGGCAACATCCGCAAGAAGGCGGCCGAGCGCGCGCTCGGCACGTCGATCGGCGCGCTCGCGGGGCTCGGGCTGATCCTGCTGTATTCCGCCGCGCACGCGCCGATCGCGATCTACCTGCTGATGGCGCTCGCGTGCGGCGTCTGCGCGTATCACGCGATCGGCAAGGCCGGCTACATCGCGCTGCTGTCGGCGATCACGATGGTGATCGTCGCCGGGCACGGCGACAACGAGATCGTCGACGGCCTGTGGCGCGCGGTGAACGTGCTGATCGGCATCGCGATCGCGCTGGCGTTCTCGTTCGCGCTGCCGCTCTATGCGACCTATTCGTGGCGCTACAAGCTCGCCGACGCGCTGCGCGCGTGCGCGGCCGTGCATGCGCGGGTCGCGGGCGACCGCCAGGTGAGCGACGACGCGCACCTGAAGGAAATGGCCGCGCTGAGCGCGCTGCTCGTGCAGTTGCGCTCGCTGATGCCGTCGGTGTCGAAGGAATGCGAGACGTCGATGACGCAGCTCGAGGCGATCCAGCGCAGCCTGCGCCTGTGCATCGGCTACCTGGAGATCCTGTCGAGCGCGGTGCCGGCCCGCGACGACCTCGCGGCCCGCGAATACATGCGCGTCGACATGAAGGCCGTGAACCGGCGCATCCGCGATACGCTGGTGGGCGCGAGCCGCGCGCTCAAGTTCGGCACGCCGAGCCGGCTCGCGCCGCGCCGCCGGCCGGCCGAGCCAGCGCACGACGCACCGCCGCCGCAGCTGTCCGGCTACGTGTCGATCACGGCCAAGCTGGCCGGCGAAGTCGACCAGTTGCGCGAGAAGCTGCTCGATACCGCCCAGTCGTGGAATATCTGACGCTCGCGGGCATCCGGGCTTTACGCCGGCGTCTTTCATATTCCTTTCGACGCGACACACCGGCATCCCGACCGCCGCAGCCCGGCCATCCGGCCGATCCGGCCCCGGAAACACGGCCGGCGTCCGCGCTCATCGGCGCCTGATTTGCCGCGATTTCGCGCCGTCCCGGGCGGCGTTCTCCACCCGGTTAACCGCCCGTCAGGCCCGCCGCGACAGGCCCGGCGACGGTTCCGGACAAAAATCAACCCTTGCCCCAACCTCCCGGACAGCCGATACTCGCATATTCCGCGAAATACGATCCCACCGGCTTCAATCCACGGTAATTCCTATGAGCACGATTCTCGAAAGCCTCCCGACCGGCCAGAAGGTCGGTATCGCCTTCTCCGGCGGCCTGGACACCAGCGCAGCGCTGCACTGGATGAAACTCAAGGGCGCCGTCCCGTACGCATACACGGCGAACCTCGGCCAGCCCGACGAAGACGATTACGACGCGATCCCGAAACGCGCGATCGAATACGGCGCAGCCGGCGCCCGCCTGATCGACTGCCGCGCGCAGCTCGTCGCAGAAGGCATCGCGGCGCTGCAAAGCGGTGCGTTCCACATCACGACGGCCGGCGTCACGTACTTCAACACCACGCCGATCGGCCGCGCCGTGACGGGCACGATGCTCGTCGCCGCGATGAAGGAAGACGGCGTCAACATCTGGGGCGACGGCAGCACGTACAAGGGCAACGACATCGAGCGCTTCTACCGCTACGGCCTGCTCGTGAACCCGGATCTGAAGATCTACAAGCCGTGGCTCGACCAGACGTTCATCGACGAGCTCGGCGGCCGTGCCGAAATGTCCGAGTTCATGAACCAGGCCGGTTTCGCGTACAAGATGTCGGCCGAGAAGGCCTACTCGACCGATTCGAACCTGCTCGGCGCGACGCACGAAGCGAAGGATCTCGAAAGCCTCGAGAGCGGCATCAAGATCGTGAACCCGATCATGGGCGTCGCGTTCTGGCGCGACGACGTGAAGATCGCCGCGGAAGAAGTGACGGTGCGCTTCGAAGCCGGCCAGCCGGTCGCGCTGAACGGCGTCGAGTTCACCGACCCGGTCGAGCTGCTGCTGGAAGCGAACCGCATCGGCGGCCGTCACGGCCTCGGCATGAGCGACCAGATCGAAAACCGGATCATCGAGGCGAAGAGCCGCGGCATCTACGAAGCCCCGGGCCTCGCGCTGCTGTACATCGCGTACGAGCGTCTCGTCACCGGCATCCACAACGAAGACACGATCGAGCAGTACCGCGAGAACGGCCGCCGTCTCGGCCGCCTGCTGTACCAGGGCCGCTGGTTCGACCCGCAGGCGATCATGCTGCGTGAAACGGCCCAGCGCTGGGTCGCGCGCGCGATCACCGGCGAAGTGAAGATCGAACTGCGCCGCGGCAACGACTACTCGATCCTGAGCACGAAGTCGCCGAACCTCACGTACCAGCCGGAACGCCTGTCGATGGAGAAGGTGGCATCGACGTTCTCGCCGCGCGACCGGATCGGCCAGCTGACGATGCGCAACCTCGACATCACCGATACGCGCGACAAGCTGCGCGTGTATTCGCAAGTCGGGCTGCTGACGCCGGGCGAAGCATCGGCGCTGCCGCAGATCAAGGGCGACGACAAGTAAGTCGCGTCGCTCGACGCCGTGCCGCATCGCTGGATGCGGCACGGCCGGGCAGGCTGCGCGGGTCGATCCTCTTCTTCACGCACGCAGCCTGCCGCTCCCTTCCTCTCCCCCGCCTTTCCGCTTCCCCTTCCGCAGTTGCATCACGCCGCGTAGCGCACCAACGGCACTGCGCCGCCGCACCAATCGTGGCAAGCTGCGAGTCGTTCGATTTCTTCGTCGACTCATGACCACCCTGACCGTCATCCACCTGAACGGCCCGATCAACAGCGGCAAGACGACGATCGGTCTCGCGCTCACCCGCATGCTGCCCGATGCGCGCTTCATCGACGGCGACGATCACGACGCGCCCGAAGACGCACCGTTCGACGTGCAGTGGGCGATCGCGCTCGAGCGTCTCGTCACGCAGATCGCGAATGCGCGCGAGCGTCATCTGGTCATCGCCTATCCGATCGGCGACATGGAATTCGGGCGGCTGCGCGCCGCCTGCGAGGCGCGCGATGCGCGGTTGTTCGTCGTGACGCTTGCGCCGCCCGAAGCGATCGCGTCGTCGAATCGCGGCTCGCGCGCGCTGACTGACTGGGAGCGGAGCCGGATCGCCGAGATGTATCGCGAAGGTTATGCGTCGCGGCCATTCAGCCAAATGGTGCTCGATACGTCGGACGCGACGCCCGACGCCTGTGCGGCGCGTATCGCGCGGCACGTCGCTGCGACGGCGTCGTAGAGCGGCACGACGATCACCGTCACGGCGAACGGCACGACCGGGACCTTCACGATGGATTCGAGCTTCGTCGGCGAGCGCTTCTGTTTCAGGGCCGGCGACGTCGACCGGACGGTTGTGTCCGGCACGCCGCCGACGACGCCCGGCACGGTCGTGAAATTCCATGCGCTAACGTTCACGCACAGCTGATCGCGCCTCTCGGTGCACGAAGCCGGGCGGGCTCGCGATACGCGCCGTCCCGGCGCACCGGCCGCGCCTACGAGTGATGCCGCACGCCCGGCACGGCCGCTTCCTTCTCGCCCTTGCGGCTCAGCATCAGCGTGACGACCGCCGACACCGCGAGCGTGCCCGCCACCACGTAGAGCCCCGCGGCATAACCACCCGTCACGTGCTTCAGCCAGCCGATCGCGAACGGCCCGACGAACCCGCCGAGGTTGCCGATCGAGTTGATCATCGCGATGCCGGCCGCCGCGCCGGCCCCCGACAGGAACGCGCTCGGCATCGCCCACAGCGGCGCCTTCGCGGCACTGATCCCGATGTTGACGACGACCAGCGCGAGCACGGTGAGCAGCGCGGTGCCCGCCTGCCCGGCAAACACGAAGCCGATGCACGCGAGCACGCACGGAATCACGACGTGCCAGGTGCGCTCGCCGCTGCGATCCGAATGCCGCGCCCAGGCGATCATCGCGACGACCGCGGCGATGCTCGGGATGCCGGTGAGCAGGCCCGTCTGCAGCGCGGTGAAGCCGAACTGCTTGACCATCAACGGCGCCCACAGGCCGAGCGTGTACAGCCCCGCCGACGTGCCGAAATAGATCAGCGCAAGCGCCAGCACGCGCGGATCGCGCAGCGCCTGCCACGCGCCGGCGGTATGCCCGGCATGCGTGTGGCGCGCATCGGCTTCGGCTTTCAGCTTCGCGACCAGCCAGTCGCGCTCGTCCGCCCGCAGCCATGCGGCCTGCGACGGCGAATCGGTCAGGCACCTGAGCACGACGAAGCCGAGCGCGACCGCCGGCAGCGCTTCGACGATGTACAGCATCTGCCAGTCGGCGAGCCCGAACATCGGCGGCATCTGCATGATCGCGCCCGACAGCGGCGAACCGATCGCGGTCGAGATCGGCGCGGCCGCCATGAACCACGCGGCGGCCACCGCGCGCTGCTTCGCGGGAAACCACAGGCTCAGGTACAGGATGATGCCGGGGAAGAATCCGGCCTCGGCCATGCCGAGCAGGAAGCGCAGCACGTAGAAGCTCGTCGGCCCGGCCGCGAATGCGGACGCGGCCGACACGATCCCCCACGTGACCATCACGCGTGCGATCCAGATGCGCGCGCCGACGCGATGCAGAATCAGGTTGGACGGCACTTCGAACAGGAAGTAGCCGATGAAGAACAGGCCGCCGCCGAACCCGAACGCGGTCGGCGACAGGCCGATCGCCTTGTTCATCGTCATCGCGGCAAAGCCGACGTTGACGCGATCGAGAAAGCTGACGAAATAAAGCAGCATCACGAACGGAATGATGCGCCACATCAGTTTCCGCGCGACGCGGGTTTCCAGATCCGCTTGCATGTGTCTCCTCCTTCGAGGTCGAGCCGTGCTCTGTCCGTGAATGCTTGCCGGCGCCGCCGCGAAGCGGGCGGGCAGGCACCCGGCTCGCGTCGGATGCGCGAGTCGCGGGCAGGAAAACGAGGACGAAGAACGGGCAGCGGCCGCTTACCGGCTGCGCACGCGCGCCGCCGCTACGTCGCGGCCCGCCCGCCCATCGCCGCCCGTGTCGTCAGGCGGCGATCGCCGCGTTCGCGACACGCTCGCAGACAGCCGCCGTCACCTGCGCGGTCGTCGCGCTGCCGCCGAGATCGCGCGTGTGCAGCGACGGGTCGGACGTCACCGCCTCGATCGCCTGCATCACGCGCGCGGCGGCTTCCGCTTCGCCGAGGTGGTCGAGCAGCATCACGACCGACCAGAACGTGCCGACCGGATTCGCGAGCCCCTTGCCCATGATGTCGAACGCGGAGCCGTGGATCGGCTCGAACATCGACGGATAACGACGCTCGGGATCGATGTTGCCGGTCGGTGCGATGCCGAGGCTGCCGGCGAGCGCGGCCGCGAGATCGCTGAGGATGTCGGCGTGCAGGTTGGTCGCGACGATCGTGTCGAGCGACGCCGGCCGGTTGACCATGCGCGCGGTCGCCGCGTCGACAAGCTCCTTGTCCCACGTCACGTCGGGAAACTCCTGCGCGACCTGCTTCGCGATCTCGTCCCACATCACCATCGCATGCCGCTGCGCGTTGCTCTTGGTGATCACGGTCAGCAGCTTGCGCGGGCGCGACTGCGCGAGCCGGAACGCGAAGCGCATGATGCGTTCGACGCCGGCACGCGTGAGGATCGACACGTCGGTCGCGGCCTCGATCGGATGGCCCTGGTGCACGCGGCCGCCGACGCCCGCATATTCGCCCTCGGAGTTCTCGCGGACGATCACCCAGTTCAGGTCGCCGGGCCCGCAGCGCTTCAGCGGCGCGTCGATACCGGGCAGGATGCGCGTCGGGCGCACGTTCGCATACTGGTCGAAGCCCTGGCAGATCTTCAGGCGCAGCCCCCACAGCGTCACGTGGTCGGGCACGTCGGGGTCACCCGCCGAGCCGAACAGGATCGCGTCCTTGCCGCGCAGCGCGTCGAGGCCGTCGGCCGGCATCATCGCGCCGTGCTCGCGGTAATGATCGGCGCCCCAGTCGAAATCCTCGAACTCGAACGCGAAGCGGTCGCTGCCGCGGGCCAGCGCTTCCAGCACCTGCTTGCCGGCCGGCACCACTTCCTTGCCGATCCCGTCGCCGGGAATCGTTGCGATACGGTAGGTCTTCATGCGCACATCCTCGATTGATCGTCAGCGTGGAGGCACTTTACCGAACCAGGAGTGCGGGAACCGGTGCTAGACTCAAAGCATCTTTAACTTGAATTCATGAATCCCGTCATGGCGGATACCGTCCAGCCGGCCGATCTCGGCTTCTTCTCGACGCTCGCCGCGTCCGGCAGCCTCAGCGCGGCCGCGCGCGAACTCGGGCTGACCGCGGCGGCCGTCAGCAAGCGGCTCACGCAGATGGAGCGGCGCGCGGGCGTCACGCTGGTGAACCGCACGACACGGCGGATGATGCTGACGCCGGAAGGCGACGTGTATCTCGACTACGCGCGCCGGATCCTCGACCAGATGGACGAACTCGGCGAGTTGCTCGGCAGCGCGAAGCAGCGCCCGAAGGGGTTGCTGCGCGTGAATGCGACGCTCGGTTTCGGGCGCAGCCACGTCGGCCCGGCGATTTCGCGCTTCGTCGCGCGGTATCCGGAAGTGTCGGTGCAACTGCAGTTGTCGGTGATGCCGCCGCCGCTCACCGACGACACGTTCGACGTGTGCATCCGCTTCGGCGAGCCGCCCGATTCGCGCGTCGTCGCGCGGCGGCTCGCGCCGAACCGCCGGCTGCTGTGCGCGTCGCCCGCCTATCTCGCGCGGCACGGCACCCCGGGCGCGCCGCACGACCTGACGCGGCACAACTGCATCGGCATCCGCCAGGGCGACGAGGGTTACGGCGTCTGGCGCCTGACGAGCGGGCGCGGCACGGCGCGTAATACGGAAGCCGTGCGGATCAACGGCAACCTGACGACGAACGACGGCGAGATCGCCGTGAAGTGGGCACTCGACGGGCACGGAATCCTGATGCGCGCGGAATGGGATCTGCGCGACTACCTCGCCGACGGCCGCCTGGTCGTCGTGCTGCCCGATCACGAAACGCCGGGCGCCGACATTTATGCGGTGTATGCGCAGCGTCACCAGATGTCCGCGCGGATTCGGGCGTTCGTGGATTTTCTGGCGGAGGAGCTGGGGCGGTTGAGGGCGGTGTAGGAATCGGCACGGCACGCCCGGTGTCTCCGCGCACACGGCACGGAAACAAGAATGCCAGTATTTTGGCTATTTATTTGAGAAATAGCCAAAATATTGGCATCCCGCATAGTCGACCAGCCCACGAGACACCGATGAACCGCACCGATTGTGCTAATATTCTGGCATTTCCGTTAGCAAAACGTTGAAATATTAGCCTCATGGCAAAGAAGACCGCCCCGCTCCTGCCGGTATCGAACCAGCTGCTCGCCGAATTCGGCGAGCGGCTGAAACTTGCGCGCCTGCGCCGGAAACTGACGGCCAAGCAGGTCGCGGAACGCGCCGGCATGTCGCCGATGACGCTCCGTTCACTCGAAGCCGGCGGGTCGGGCGTCACCATGGGCGCGTATCTGTCCGTCATGCAGGTCCTGGGGCTCCAGAACGATCTGGAAAATCTCGCTGCCACGGACGAATTCGGACGCCAGCTTCAAGACGCGCGGCTCGTCAAACCGCGGCCCGATCGACGAACCGTGCCGCCGCCGCCTTCTGCCGCAGCATCGGAGCCCAAACGGCGCAATCGTGCAACCGCGTCTTCCACCACGAAAGCGACCGACACAGGCAGCGCCGCCTCCGACACCACCGACCACGGCGATGTTCGCGGCACCACGGCGGCCGACCTTGCCGCATTGCTGAAGCCGGCACGAAAGCGGCATGGGGAGCATCGAGGGAAATGACGACGATCGGTATCTACGCAGATTGGGACGGCTTGGCAGAACCGCAAAAGCTCGGACTCCTGCACAGCCGCAAGACGCGGGCGAGCGAGCGGTTCGAGTTCCAGTATGCGTCTGCCGCGCTGGCGGCACCCGAATTCGCGAACGTGCAGATCGATCCGGCAATCGGTTGCTTCGACGGCCCCCAATACCCGGCCCCACCGCGAGAGACGTTCGGCGCCTTCGCCGACTCCAGCCCCGATCGATGGGGCCGCATGCTGATGGATCGCAGGCTGGAGCGTGACATTCGCGCCGGCCTGCGACCGAAAGGCACTCGCCTGCACGAGTCGGACTACCTGCTTGGCGTGCACGACCTGTACCGTGTCGGCGCATTGCGTTACAAGCTCGACGACACCGGAGAATTCCTCGACGACCGTCACGATCTTGCCGCACCGCCGTTTGCCGAGATCCGTGAACTGGAGCGCGCGAGTCGCGCGCTGGAGGAAGACGTCGACAATACCGCCCCGAATGGCCGCGACTGGCTGTCGATGCTCATCGCCCCCGGCGGCTCGCTCGGCGGCGCAAGACCCAAGGCAAGCGTGGCCGACGATCAAGGCCGCCTTTATATCGCGAAGTTTCCGAGCGCGCGCGACGACTACGACGTCGGCGGTTGGGAGATGGTCGTCAATGCGCTGGCGGTGGGTTGCGGCCTCAACGTCGCGCACGCCGAAGCACGAAAATTCGCCAGCGAGCATCACTGCTTCCTGGTTCGGCGATTCGATCGGACGGCGGAGGGCCGACGCCTGCATTTCGCGTCGGCGATGACCATGACCAACCACGTCGACGGCGACGATGCGTCGACTGGCGTCAGCTATCTAGAACTGGCCGAAGTGCTCATGCGGCACGGCGCGCAGCCGAACGCCGACTTGCGCGAGCTGTGGGCGCGAATCGTCTTCAACTTGCTGGTCTCGAACACCGACGATCATCTTCGCAATCACGGCTTCATTCTGGTACCGGGTGCGGGGTGGCGGCTCTCGGCAGCCTACGACATGAACCCTGTCGCCGTCGCCGACGGGCTCAAACTCAACATTACGGAAGCCGACAACGCTCTCGACCTCGAACTTGCCCGCGAGGTATGCGAATATTTTCGGCTCAAGCTACAGGACGCCGACGAGATCATCGCCGACTTCAGCAGCATCGTCGGCCAATGGAGAACGCTTGCGACACGGCTCGCGCTCCCTGCAAGGGAACAGGAACGCATGGCCGGCGCGTTCCATCTCGCGAGCGCTTGATCGCGCTACATCCATCGCGCCTCCTTCACACCATCGCGGCCTCACTACCCTCGCGATCGTCGACCTCGATCGTTTCCGGCACCGGCCGCCGTAAAACGCCCCCCGCAACGACCAGCCCCTCCCCGTTTCGCGACGCTTCCGAGAACCGCTCGACCATCCAGTCGACGAACGCGCGCACGCCGGGCGACACATGCGGGCGCTTCACGTACACGGCCGACACCGCGATCGCACCCGGCCGCCAGCACGGCAGCACTTCCCGCAACCGCCCCGCGTCGATCAGCGGCTGCGCGGCGACGCGCGGCGGCTGGATCAGCCCGAGGCCATGCACACCGCACGCCAGGTACGCCCGCTCGTCCTCCACACTGACGATCCCGTCGAGCCGCACCTTGCGCACCGCACCATCGACGAGGAACTCGAGTTCGGCCGTACGCTGCCCCGGAACCGGCGACGTGCCGACCGCACGATGCACGGCCAGATCGTCGAGCGTGCGCGGCGCGCCGTGGCGGTCGAGATACGCGGGGCTCGCGCATGTCACGCGCTCGAGCGTGCCGAGCCGGCGCGCAACGAGCGACGAATCGGGCAGTTCACCAAGCTGGACGCTGCAGTCGATCGCGTCGCCGATGCGATCGGCCGGGCGCCCGGATACGCCCAGCGTCAGCGCCAGGTCGGGATGCCGTGCATGGAACTCGCCGAGCGCCGGCAGCACGATCGCGTCCGCGACCGCCGCCGGCAGCTCGACGCGCAGCGGCCCGCTCGGGTGCAGCGCGGCGCCGCGAATGCTGGCCTCGAGCTCGTCGACATCGGCCGTGATGCGCACGCAGCGCCGGTAATACGCGTCGCCTTCGGGCGTCGCCCGCAGCGCGCGCGTCGTACGCACCAGCAACGGCATGCCGAGTGCCGTTTCGAGCTCCTGCACGGTCCGCGTCGCGGTGGCGCGCGAAATGCCGAGCGCCTGCGCCGCGCGCGTAAAGCTGTTCATTTCGACGATGCGCGTGAAGATGCGCATCGCGCGGATCGGATTGTCCACCGGACACCCCTGCATGTTTGCCGCATGCCGCGGCGCACGCTTGCGCGCCCGCCGTGCCTGCGTATCGAGGAACGCCGCGCCGCCGGCGCGGCAGACGGTTCAGCCGTTCGCCGCCGCGGCGCGGCGCGCCGGTTCGTCGAGCAGCCGTTGCGCCAGCGCGAGTGCGTCGTCGCGGGTGGCGGCCGCGTTCAGCGGATAACCCCAGACCTTCTCGAACGCGCCCGAGAACGCATCGAGCGCCACGCGCCGCGCGGCGTCGGGCTCGATCGCGATCATCGCGGGAATCCATTCGCGCGACTGCGCGCGGTTGGCCTTGCTCCACTTCGCGAGCTGCTTGCGCAACTCGTGATCGTCGGCGCCGCGGTCATCGCCGGACGGCGCATCGTCGGTCAGAAGAACGAACGGTTCGCGACGCGCGAGCAACGCGTCGAGCTCGGCGATCAGGCTGGCGGGGTCGGTGTGCGTCGAACCGGTGTAACGCAACCAGACAAACGGGAATTCGGTCGTGGTGATGTGCATGTCGGCCTCCAGATGAGAACGATTCTCATTTTATGGATCGAGGCCCACGGCGTCATTTATCGTCCCGGCCAACCGCTTGCTCGATCCGGCCAATCGCGCCCGGATGGTGCGGATCGCGCGAGTCGCACCGTTCAGCGTTGCCGGTCGGTCAGGAATTGCGTCGGCGACTTGCCGGTCGCCTTGCGGAACATCGTCACGAAGCTGCTCGCGCTCTCGTAGCCGAGATCGATCGCGATCTGGTGCACGCGGCGGCCGGTCGTCAGCATCCGCAGCGACAGCGCGACGTGCAGCCGCCGGCGCCAGTCGCCGAGGCTCATCCCGAGCTCCTTCGCCGCGAGCCGCGTCAGGCTGCGCTCGCTGATGCCCGCGCGCCGCGCGAGTTCGGCCAGCGGCGACTTGTCGGCCGGATCGGCGAGCAGATGGTCGATCAGCTTGCGCAGCCGGCGATCGGCGGGCATCGGCAGGTACAGGTCCTCGACCGGTGCGGCGACGAGTTCGTCGAGCAGCGTCGCCATCAGCCGCCCCTGTGGCCCGTCGACGTCGTACAGGTTCGGAAAGCTCGCCGCCTTCAGCAGCAGTTCGCGCAGCAGCGGTGACACCGACAGCGTGCAGCAGCGCGCGGGGAGATCGAGGGCGGCATCCGGTTCGACCAGCACCGCGTAGAACGTCGCGCCGGCCGAGCCGCGCGCCGCGTGCGGGACGTCGCCCGGAATCCATACCGTGCATTGCGGCGGCGCGCTCCACACGCCGCCGTCGATCTCGCAATAGATGACGCCGCTCAGCGTGTAGAGCAACTGCGCCTGCGGATGGCTGTGCCGCTCGAGCCGCCATTCGGGCTCGACGACCGAGCCGCCGAACACGACGAGCGGACGCGGCACGTGGAAGACTTCGTCATCCGCTGCGGGATCGGTGGTCGGAGGAAGCTGGCGCATGAAACGGTGGACGATGGAGGAAGCCGGACGCCGTGCCCGCGCGTCCTTTCGTGCTTATACCAGAAAGGCGCCGGCGCGGCCCTGCCGCCCGGGCGGGTATCCGTGCGGGGCCCGTGCGGCGTCTGCAGCCGCCTGCCGAAGCGAATACAATGCCCCGATCCCCCGCCGCCGCACCCACCTGCCGGAGCCGTCATGTTCGACCTGACCACGCTGACCACCTTCACGGCCGTCGTCCTGGGCCTGTTCCTGATTCCCGGCCCCGCCGTGCTGCTCGTGCTGAGCCGCACCGTGCAGGGCGGCCGCAAGACCGGCATCCTGACCGGCCTCGGCGTCGCCAGCGGCGACTTCGTGCATACGCTGTTCGCGGCCGTCGGCCTGTCGGCGCTGCTGATGACGTCGGCGCTCGCGTTCAATGTCGTGAAGGTGATCGGCGCCGCGTACCTGATCTATCTCGGCGTGCGCGCGCTGCTGGAGAAGCAGTCCGATCCGTCGCTGCCGAGCGTATCGCCCGTCACGCCGCTCAAGGCGTACCTGCAGGCGATTCCCGCCGAGGTGCTGAATCCGAAGACCGCGCTGTTCTTCCTCGCGTTCATGCCGCAATTCGTGCATCCGGAACGCGGCTCGACGTTCGTGCAGTTCGCGGTGCTCGGGCTGATCTTCGTCGTGCTCAGCTCGCTCTACACGACATTGATCGCCTGCTCGATCCGTCCGCTCGGCCGCATCGTGAAGCGGCTCACGTGGCTCACGCGCTGGCAGGGGAAGATCATCGGCTCGATCTTCATCGCGCTCGGGCTGCGCGTGGCCGTGCAGCAGCGCTGACACGCGCGGCCGCATGACGTCCGCCGCCCCGCCCGCCGGCGAAGCGCTCTACACCGACCCGCGCCTCGTCGCGGTCTACGACCTGTTCAACGCGGGCGATCGGGATTTCGCGTTCTACGCGTCCGTGATCGGCACCGCACGCCGACGCATCCTCGACCTCGGCTGCGGCACCGGCACGTTCGCGCGCCGGCTCGCGGCAACCGGGCACGACGTCACGGCGATCGATCCCGCGCCGGCGATGATCGAATACGCCCGACGCCAGCCGGGCGCCGACGCGGTCCACTGGCTTGCGTGCGGGCTCGACGGCCTGCCGCCCGACGCGCCGCCGTTCGATGCGGTCGTGATGACCGGCCATGCGTTCCAGTGCCTGCTGACCGACGCGGAAATCGATATGACGCTGCGCGGCGCGCGGCGCGTGCTCGCCGACGGCGGCCGCTTCCTGTTCGAGACCCGCAATCCGCGCATCGCGCCGTGGCGTGCATGGACGCCGGCACATTCGGCACGCAGCGTCGAATCGCGCGAATCGGGCATCGTCGACCTTCATCATGCGGTGCGCTCCGTGGACGGCGCGATCGTCACGCTCGACACGCACTACCGCTTCCGCCGCGACGACACGGTGCTGACGAACACGAGCCGCCTGCGCTTCATCACACAACCCGACCTGCGGGAGCGCGTGATCGCGGCCGGATTCCCGTCGGCCGACTGGTACGGCGACTGGCAGCACGCGCCGTTCGACGCTGCGGCCAGCGCGGAGATCATCGCGATCTGCCGCGCGTGAGTGCGCGTTCCCGACCGCGTCAGCCCGCCACCGGCAGCGTGTCCACCGCATACGCATGCCGCAGCGTGCGGCCCAGCACCGGATCGTCCAGCTCGACTTCGAACCGCTCGGCCGGCCGGATGCCGCCGATCGCCGCGAGCGTGCCGCACAGCATCGCGGTGCCGTCGACGAAGCGGCCGCCGTGGCGCGCGAACTGTGCGAGCAGGTCGTCCGGTGCGCGCATCGCGCTCACCTTGCCTTCCTGGTACAGCACGCGCTCGCCGTCGATCGTCGCGTAGGCGCGCAGCACGAGCTGATCCCAGTGCCCGGCCACGTCGTCGAGCTTCCACAGCGTGTTCGCGCACGGCTTGCCGCACATCTGCTTCGACACCGTGATCCCGTACGTCTCGACCTCGCGGTCGGTGTGATCGGACGCGATGCCGACGAACGTCTCGCCGCCGTCGCGCACCAGCACGAATTCCGCTTCGCCGCTGCTCTGCCCGCCCGATACCTGGATTGCCGGCGACGGATCGAGGCGGTCGGCCGCGACGCGATAGAACACGGGCGTCGTCGCCGGGCGCTTGACGCCCAGTTCCTCCAGCTCGCGGATGTGCTTCTCCACGGCGGCCGTGTCGCGGCCGGTCCAGCCCGCGATCACGAGCGTGTCGATCGCGATCGCGCGCTCGGTGCGGCCGTCGCGACCGTCGATCGCGAACGTGATGGTTTTCATCGAATGCTCCTCGTAGCGGGCAGCGCACGCGCGATGCGGCGCCGCCCGCGTTGTGCCGTGAATGGCCGGGCTCAGGCCGGGTCGTAGTAGTGGATCTCCAGCAGCACGCAGCCGCCGTTCGACTTGAACGGGCCGTGCCATGCGCCGGGCGGGCGCACCGCATACGTGTAGCCCTTGAACGGCGTGCCGCCGTTGCCGTGTTCGTCGTTGCCGACGGTCAGGTCGCCTTCGACGAGAAACACCTCTTCCCAGTAGTCGTGCACGAACGGTTTCTTCGTATGCAGGCCGGCCGGCAGGCGCAGCAGGCGCGTGCGGCTGCCGCGTTTGCGCTCGGTGTCGAGCGCGCCGGACAGGATCAGTTCCTGCGCGCCGGATGCCGGGTCATAGCCTTCCGGCAGTTGCCAGTCGCGCTGCATGTCCAGCGCATGGAATTCGTCGTGAAGCTTGTTGATGGCCATCTGTCTCTCCTGTGGCGATAGCGGATGAGTCGAACGCGATGCGGCGCGTCAGGCGGCGTGCGGCGTCGACAGTTCCTGGTTCAGCGAATAGCTGCCGAGCATCGAATCGACGAGATGCGACGCGCGCTGCCAGTCGTACGTGCGATACGCATGCCCCTTCGTGACGAACGACGCGCCGGCGTAGAACAGTTCGTACTGGTTGTGGCGCGACGCGAATTCGGAGCCGACCGCATCCCACGCGAGCTTGAAGAACTTCACGCGCTCCTCGGACGAACACACCGGCGACTTCTGCGTCTTCTCGATGATGCGCAGCAGGTCGGGGTTCTCGAAATCGCGCACGCTGGACGGCAGCATGATCATTCCGCCGCCGGCGAGCTCGCGCAGCGTGTTGAGCACCTTCGAATAGAGCTGCTGGGTGACGACCTGCGAGCCGTACAGCATGTTGCGGTCGGGCACGTAGAAGCCGTTGACGACGGTACCCTTCGCTTCCATCCCGTAGACCCACGCCTCGACCATCGACGCTTCGGCCGCGAGCTGGCCCAGCGTTTCGCGCACCTGCGGGAATGCATTCGTGCCGTTGACCTCGGAGATCTTCAGGCCGAGCCCGACGAGGAAGCGCAGCTTCGTCATCAGGCGCACCTGGCATTGGTAGTTCTGGTACACGTGCGCGGGCGTCGCGTGGAACTGCTTCGCGCACATCGCCGTGTTGCCGGCAACGAAGATCCGTTCCCACGGCACCTTCACGTCGTCGAAATACAGCACCGCGTCGTTCTCGTCGAAGCGGCTCGACAGCGGGTTGTCGAACACCGACGTCGCGTTCTCCTCGTACGACTTGCGCGACAGGATCTTCATGCCCTTCGCGTTCATCGGCACCGCGAACGACAGCGCATACATCTCGTCGCCTTCGCGCAGCGGCTGGATGCAACTGCAGAACACCTCGTTCGCCATGATTCCGCTCGTCGCGAGCATCTTCGCGCCGCGCACCGTGATGCCTTCGGCATCCTGATCGACGATGCCGACCGCGAGGTACTTGTCCTCCTGCTCGTGCGCGGCCTTCGACTGGTTCGCCTGCGGATTCACGATCACGTAGGTCAGGAACAGGTCGTTGTCGCGTGCGTAGCGGTAGTAGTCGCGCAGCGCGCCCGCCCGCGCCGGATCGTATTGCTCGAACACGTCGGCGCCCATCACCATGCCGGCAAGACAGGACGCGACGTGATCCGGCGAGCGGCCCATGAAGCCGTAATGCAGCTCCGACCACGCTTCCAGCGCGGCACGGCGTTCGACGAGTTCGTCGTAGGAGGTCGGCAGCTGCCAGATCCGGCTCACGCGGTTTCCCGAGTCGGGCGACACGAACGTCATCTTCTCGACGTTCTCGTCGCGAGCCTGGTAGTCGTACAGGCTCGCGTAGCTGCGGATCGAATTGCGGAATGCCGCATGCGCGGTCACGTCGCCGACCGGCTGGCCGTTCAGGTAGACCTGCCGCCCGTCGCGCAGCGACGCGATGTGCTGGGTCCCGTTCTTGATCATGATGTCCTCCTGGGTGGAATGAAACGTGGATTGCATTCAGGCAGACGGCGCGTGCATGCCGTCGAGCGTGCGATAGCGGCCGCCGAAGAAGATCAGCGGGCGCCCTTCCGAGCGCGCGCGGTACCGCGTCACGCGGCCGACGAAGATCACGTGATCGCCGCCGTCGTACTGCGCATAGGGCTCGCATTCGAACGTCGCGAGCGCATCGGGCAGCAGCACCGCGCCGTCGTCATCGGCCGCGCCGGCACGCCAGCCCCACTTGTCGCCGTTCGCTTTCGCGAAGCAGTTCGACAGATGCTGTTGCGTCTCGTCGAGCACGTTGACCGCATAGCCGCCCGCACCGGCCAGGTCGCCGAGGCTCAGGCTGCGACGGTCGACCGAAAACAGGATCAGCGGCGGGTCCAGCGACACCGAATTGAACGACGCGACCGTGATACCGATCGGCGCCCCCTCCTTGCGCGGGGCGGTAATCACCGCGACGCCCGTCGCGAACATCGACAGCGCGGTGCGAAAGCGCCGCTGCGCGTCGGCACCCGCACCGGTTCCGGCATGGTTCTCGCTCATCTCGTCCTCCTTGGGTGGCATCGCCGGATTCCGCAGCGGAATCCGGCCCAACAAAGCACCGTTATTTAGCTTTGTTATTTAGCTTTTATTAAATGTAAACACAAAGGCGGGTTCAAGTTGTCGTAAACCCTGACCTAGAAAGCTTTGTTTGAAAGACAACCCTACTGACGGGATGGGTGTTGCGCGGCGCCCGCGAATGTCCACGTACACTGCGGCTACCCTGTTCCGCGGTGCTTTCGCGCACTGCGGGAGACACCGTTTTCCGGAGCCGCATCGATGCAATCCCGCCCGATCTACATGGACTACAGCGCGACGACGCCCGTCGATCCGCGCGTGGTCGACAAAATGGTGCCATTCCTGCACGAGCAGTTCGGCAACCCGGCTTCACGCAGCCACAGCTACGGCTGGGATGCCGAGCAGGCGGTCGAGGAAGCGCGCGCGCACGTCGCCGCGCTGCTCGGCGCCGATCCGCGCGAAATCGTGTGGACCTCCGGCGCGACCGAGGGCAACAACCTCGCGATCAAGGGCGCCGCGCACTTCTACCAGGGCAAGGGCAGGCATCTCGTCACGGTGAAGACCGAGCACAAGGCCGTGCTCGATACGTGCCGCGAACTCGAACGCCAGGGCTTCGACGTCACGTACCTCGACGTGCGCGAAGACGGCCTGCTCGACCTCGACACGGTGCGGCAGGCGCTGCGCGCCGACACGATCCTGGTGTCGGTGATGCTCGCGAACAATGAAACGGGCGTGATCCAGCCGGTGGCCGAGATCGGCGCGCTGTGCCGCGCGCGCGGCATCGTGTTCCACTGCGACGCCGTGCAGGCGGCCGGCAAGATCCCGGTCGACGTGAATGCGTTGAACGTCGACCTGCTGACGGTGACCGCGCACAAGGTCTACGGCCCGAAGGGGATCGGCGCGCTGTACGTGCGCCGCAAGCCGCGCGTGCGGATCGAAGCGCAGATGCACGGCGGCGGCCATGAGCGCGGGATGCGCTCGGGCACGCTGCCCACGCACCAGATCGTCGGGATGGGCGAGGCGTTCCGGCTCGCGAAGGAAGAGATGGCGGAGGAAAGCCGCCGCGTCGGCGCATTGCGCGACCGGTTGCTGGCCGGCCTGTCGACGCTCGACGAGGTTTACGTGAACGGCGATCTGGCCCGCCGGATTCCGCACAACCTGAACGTCAGCTTCAATTTCGTCGAAGGCGAATCGCTGATCATGGGGATCAAGGGTGTCGCGGTATCGTCAGGCTCGGCGTGCACGTCGGCATCGCTGGAGCCGTCGTACGTGCTGCGCGCGCTGGGCCGCAGCGACGAGCTCGCGCACAGCTCGATCCGCTTCACGCTCGGCCGCTTCACGACCGAGGCCGAAGTGGACAGCGTGATTGCGCAGGTGCGCGACACGGTCGGCAAGCTGCGCGCGCTGAGCCCGCTGTGGGACATGCATCTCGAAGGGGTCGACCTGAATACGATCGAGTGGGCCGCGCACTGAATGCGGTCGAGCGTCAGGCGGGCTGGCGGCGCGTGCGCGTCAGCCTTTTTCCTGGCGCGCGATCAGGTGCGCGAGATCGAGCGTCGCGCGGTCGCCGTTGGTGACGAGGCGGTCGATCACCGAGCAGAGCGCCTTGAATTCGGTCTTCGTCACGCCCTCGAACAACACGTTGTTGATGCGCTGCTGCGTATCCGTGAGCGCCTTCAGCAGCTTCGAGCCGGCCGGCGTGACCGTGAGACGCATCTTGCGCTTGTCGTCGGGGTCCGGGCGTTTGTCGATCAGGCCGAGTTTCTTCAGCTTGCCCGTCTCGATCGTGACGAATGCGCCGCTCAGGTGCAGGTGATCGGCGAGGCGGTTGACGGTCACGACGTCGTCGTGCGAAAGATGCGAAACCGATACGAGCAGCGAATACTGGATGCCGGTGAGGCCGACCAGCGAGCCGAAGCCGTCGCGTACCGACAGCAGGCGGGCCGCAAACGGCAGCAGCCCGTTGATCAGGTGGCGAAATTCCGTGTCCGTGCCGTCGATCAGGCAGGCCGGGTTGGTGATGGTCAGAACGGACTCCTCTTGCTGCTTGGCCATGACTTCGACGCTCCGTACGGTCATGCGAATTTAGCTTTGAAACGAAATTATACGGCAAAGGCACATGCGCCCCTGGCCAGGTCCGGCCGCTGCGCGTGACCCCATTTCCCGCTACAGGAGGCTCGTCCATGCCCTTCCCGCTTCATCCCGCATCGCTTCGCGCGCTACTCGAATGCTATCTGCGCGCAAAGGACCTGAACCGGCCCGCGCTGATCGCCGACTGCTTCGCGGCCGATGCCGAGCTGAGCTTTTCGCTCGCGAACGACGACATCGATTTTCCGCCGCGCGTGACGGGCGCGGCCGCGATCGCACGCACCCTGGTCGAGGAATTCGGCGAGCGGTTCGAGCGGTGCCGGACCTATTACGTATGCACGGAACCCGAAGTCGACCCGCATGGCGTCAGCCGGATGTCGTGGCTCGTCGTGATGCGGCAGAAGGACAACGGCGCGTTGCGGATCGGGCACGGCACGTACCGCTGGCAGTTCACACCCGACAGCGAAAGCGGTGCGCGGATCGCCGCGCTGCACATTCATGTCGCGCGCATGGATACGATCGACGATCCGAAGTCGACGAAACTCGACGCGCTGCATGCGGCGTTCGGGTATCCGTGGCTGCCGGCGCACGCGTTCGCGCGCGGGCTGGCGGATGTCGCGGCCGCGCAGCCGGAATGGGCATTCCTGGCGCCGTTTCACGAGGCGGCGGCAGAGGCGGCCGGTTGAAACACGGCTGAAGCGCGTCGCCGCTTCACGTGCGGGCAACGAGCTGACGGACCGTCATCACGCGCGGATCGTCGCTCGTCAGAACCTCGCCGTAATGGGCGATCGTCGCCCGGTGGTCAAGCAACAGCGGAATCGAGACGCGCCCGAGCAGCGTCCGCTCGACCGCTTCGCCGAACGTGAATCCGCACAGATGCACACCGTCGACCACGCAATTGGTCGAGAACACCCGGCCCTGCGCATCGACATAAAACTCGGCGTACCCGAGATCGTCTTCGGCGAAGCCGATCATCGTCGTCCCGAGCGCCTGTTCCCACGCGTCGATCTGGTGATCCTTGCGCGCCAGCGCATGAAAGGCGAGCCCCATTCGCGCGCAGGTCTGCCCGCTGGCGGAAGCGCCCACGATCAGCCCGCCGAATTCGCGCAGGATGGCATCCCCCGGATGCTCGCCATCGCCGGACGACACCCGGCAACCGGAATCGCCACGCCACCCCGAATCGGCAAACAGCGCCTTGACCGACGAAGGAATCGCGATCACCACCACCCTCCCAAGTTTGCGTGCACGATACCGCACGCGCTATCCACCATGCGCGACACAAAAAATGCATCGCGCGTGCCCGTCACCTCGACGCATCGAGCGTGCCCTTCACCCCCTCCCAATCCAGCCCGAACCGCGCGAGATACTTGCGCAGCCTGTCCGCGTCGTTCGGCTGCTTCTTGCTCTGCCGCGACACCGCGAACAGCGTGCGCCCCGCTTCCGACAGGCTTGCCGACACGCGGCACACGTCGAGCACGCGTTCGAGCTGCGCACGGTCGAACAGGTCGAGTTCCGCCGCGCGCGTGCCGAACACCGCTTCGACACACGCGTCGGACGATCCCGCGCCGCCCGGCTGCGACCACGTGCGCGTCAGCCGTTCGACTTCCTGTTCGGCCAGCGCTTCGGTAATCCGTCCCGCATCGGCCAGCGTCGCCATCCGCGTGACCGACGCGGACAGCTCGCGGAAGTTGCCGGCCCACGCCGCACGCGGCGACGCGGCGAACGCGAGATAGCGCCGCTTCGCCTCGACGTTGAAACGCACCTGCTCGCCCTGCTCGCGGCCGAACCGGTCGAGTTCGAATTCGAGGTTCGGCTCGATGTCCTCGCGGCGCTCGGCCAGCCCCGGCAGTTCGTACGTCCACAGGTTGATCCGCGCATAGAGATCCTCGCGGAAGGTGCCGGCCGCCACCATCTGCCGCAGGTCGCGGTGCGTGCCCGCGATCAGTTCGAAATCGCTGGTCGCCTCGACGTCCGCGCCGACCGGCAGGAAACGCTTCTCCTCGATCGCCTTCAGCAGCATCGCCTGTTCGTCGAGCCCGAGTTCGCCGATCTCGTCGAGAAACAGCAGCCCGCCGTCCGCTGCGCGCAGCAGCCCGGCCCGCGCCGACTGCGCGCCCGTGAACGCGCCCTTCACGTGGCCGAACAACGTCGACATCGCCGCGTCGCCGCGCAGCGTCGCGCAGTTGATCTCGATGAACGGCCCCGCGAGCCGATGGCGGCCGCGCTTCAGCTCGTACACGCGCTTCGCGAGAAACGACTTGCCGGCGCCCGTCGGCCCGACCAGCAGCATCGGCGCGCGCGAACGCACGGCCACGCGCTCCAGTTGCTCGATCAGCGCATTGAAGCGCGCGTTGCGCGTCGCGATGCCGGCCTTCAGGAACGACACCGTCTCGTCGCGCTCGCGCGTGAAGCGCTGCGCGATCCGGTTGTAGCGCGACAGGTCGAGATCGATCACCGACATCGTGCCGGGCCCGCTCAACCCCTCGTCGGTCTTCTGCGGCGGTGCCGTCTGGGCGAGACGCGCCGGCAGGTAGCGCGCCTCCGCCAGCAGGAACCAGCAGATCTGCGCGACGTGGGTGCCGGTGGTGATGTGGATCAGGTAGTCCTCGCGGTCGAGATCGAACGGGTAGGCGCGCGCGAAATCGTGCAGCGTCGCGTAGACCTCCTCGAAATCCCACGGATCGCGAATCTCCATCGGGACGAGCCGCACGTCGGTGTGCGGCGACACGCGCTCGAGGTCCTGCTTCACGCGGTTCGCGAGACGCGCGTAGTTCGGCGCGTGCAGCAGTTCGAGCCGGTCGACCGGCATGTCGCGCTGCTCGCACAGCGAAATCGTCGGCCGCCAGTTGCGCCAGCGGCGCTGCGAGCCGCCGCCCTGGTCGAGCACGGTACCGAGAAAACCGATCGCGACGGTCTTGCGCATGTTTATCCCACAAGATAAGAAGCGATCCGATTGTATCGAATTTTCCGGAACGAGCTATGGCCGAATTTCCATTCGTCGCTGGTCATGACAAATAACTTCCCCTTTTATTTCAAGTGCTTGCGATTTATTTCGCACATAGCCCCGCCCGCTGGCACGCTCCTCGCTAAATAGAGAGCGCCGGATGTCCCGCTGGCCCGCGAGCCAGGGTTCACAAAGCCCTGCTGGTGCGCCGCCGCCGAACCTGTTTCGTCGCGGTCGCGCATGCCGCCATGGGCAGACGAAGGCAAACGGGCGCGTACTGGAACTTCGCCCGGGTTCGAATCCCGGGGCGCCCTCCGTTCGGTAGCTCATTCGGGTAGAGCAGCCGGCGCAAGCCGGTGTGTAGCGGGTTCGAATCCCGCTCGAACGCTGTCCGCAAGGACAGCCTTGTAATGAAAGCAGTACCCGCCGGTGCGGGCCGCAAGGCCCGCCGCGCGTCGGACCGGTTGCGGTTCCGCGCGATCGGCCGGACGGCCGCACGGCCCGCGCAAAGGCGCACGACGACGCGAAGCAGGATGCGTCGCCGCGCACTTCGGCGCCGGGCCTGCGCGCCGCCCGCCCGGTTGCGTCGCCCCGCGATCCGCACGATGCGCGTCACCCGGCGGTCATCGAAGAAAAGGACAAGAATATGTGGATGCGACATGTAGTGAAAAAGAACGAACGCGCGCTGCTGATGAACGAGGGCGATTTCGTGAAGGTGCTCGAACCGGGCGTGTTCAAGGCCTTCGATCCGTTCAAGCGCCTGTCGGTGCAGACCGCGCGTCTCGACGCGCCGCTCGCCGACGCGGCACTGGCCGATTACCTGCGTCACGACGCACCGGACGTGCTCGCCCGGCACTTCGTCGCGATGGATCTCGCCGACGACGAAGCCGGCCTGCGCTACGAAGACGACGTGCTCGTCGAGATCCTGGCGCCGGGCACGCGCCGGCTGTACTGGCGCGGCCTGACCGCGCACCGTCTCGAGCGCGTCGATCTCGCGCAGGACAGCGTGCTGCCGGCCGCGCTCGTGAAGCGCATCGCGCAACCGGCACTGCGGGCGCGCGGCGTGGCGGGCCTGGCGGGCGTACTGCTGGCGCAGGTGCCGGCGTACCACGTCGGCGTGCTGAAGATCGACGGCAAGATCGAGCGGCTGCTGGACGCGGGTGTCTCGGCGTTCTGGCGCTTCAACCGCGACATCGCGGTCGAACTCGTCGACCTGCGCGTGCAGGCGCTCGAAGTCGGCGGACAGGAAATCCTGACGCGCGACAAGGTCGCGCTGCGGTTGAACCTGTCGGCGACGTGGTGTTATGCGGACGTGCTGCATGCGTTCGGCCAGCTGCAAAAGCCGGTCGAGCACCTGTATCGCGAGCTGCAGTTCGCCCTGCGTTCGGCCGTCGGCACGCGCTCGCTCGACGAACTGCTGGAAGACAAGCAGTCGATCGACGACGTCGTGATCACGCAGGTGCGTGCACGCCTCGGCAACTCGGGCGTGGACGTGCGCAGCGTCGGCGTGAAGGATATCGTGCTGCCGGGCGACATGAAGACGATCCTCGCGCAGGTGGTCGAGGCGGAAAAGTCCGCGCAGGCGAACGTGATTCGCCGCCGCGAGGAAACGGCGGCCACGCGTTCGCTGCTGAACACCGCGAAGGTGATGGAAGAAAACCCGACCGCGCTGCGGCTCAAGGAGCTGGAAACGCTCGAGCGCGTCGCGGAACGGATCGACCGCATCTCGGTGTTCGGCGGTCTCGACCAGGTGCTGAACGGACTCGTCAGCATCAAGGGCGCCTGACGGGCGCAACGGCGCGGCGCAAGTGTGCCGCGCCGCATGAATGAAGGAATCAGGTGAAGCAAATGAGTGCAATGGATTACCAGGTGATGGAATTGGCGAACGGCAAGCCGGTGAAGATGTGGACGCAAGGCGTCGCCGTCGAGGACGAAGCGCGCGCGCAGCTGCGCAACACCGCGCAGATGCCGTTCATCTTCAGCCACGTCGCGGTGATGCCGGACGTCCACCTCGGCAAGGGCTCGACGATCGGCAGCGTGATCCCGACGAAGGGCGCGATCATTCCGGCCGCGGTCGGTGTCGACATCGGCTGCGGGATGATGGCCGCGCGCACGACGCTGACGGCGTCCGACCTGCCGGATTCGCTCGCGGGCCTGCGCGGTGCGATCGAACGCGCGGTGCCGCACGGCCGCGCGCCGGGCCGCCGCGATCCGGGCGCATGGGGCGACCGCACGCCGGCCGCCGTGACCGAATCGTGGAAGTCGCTGCAACCGGGCTTCCAGCGGATCGTCGACAAGTATCCGAAGCTGGAAAAGACGAACCACTACGCGCATCTCGGTACGCTCGGCACCGGCAACCACTTCATCGAAGTGTGCGTCGACGAAGCGGACCACGTGTGGTTCATGCTGCACAGCGGCTCGCGCGGCGTCGGCAATGCGATCGGCAGCCTGTTCATCGAACTCGCGCAGGCCGACATGCGGCAGCACATCGCGAACCTGCCGGATCGCAACCTCGCGTATTTCACCGAGGGCAGCCGCCACTTCGACGACTACGTCGAGGCGGTCGGCTGGGCGCAGGACTACGCGCGGCGCAACCGGCAGGCGATGATGGATGCGGTGATCGGCGCGGCGCGCGGCGTGATCGCGAAGCCGTTCTCGGTCGACGAACACGCGGTGAACTGCCACCACAACTACGTGCAGCGCGAACGCCATTTCGGCGAAGACGTGCTCGTGACGCGCAAGGGTGCGGTGTCCGCGCAGAAGGGGCAGCTCGGGATCATTCCGGGCTCGATGGGTGCGAAGAGCTTCATCGTGCGCGGGCTCGGCAACCCGGAAAGCTTCTGCTCGTGCAGCCACGGCGCGGGCCGGACGATGAGCCGCACCGAAGCGAAGCGCCGCTTCACGGTCGACGACCAGGTGAAGGCGACCCAGGGCGTCGAATGCCGGAAGGATTCGGGCGTCGTCGACGAAATCCCGATGGCCTACAAGGACATCGACGCGGTGATGGCGGCCCAGCGCAGCCTCGTCGAAGTGGTGCACACGCTGCGCCAGGTGGTGTGCGTGAAAGGATAGCGCGGTGCGCGGTCGATGGCCGGCGGCCGCGCGCAACGAGAGAGAAACGACAATCATGAAAACGGAACAACTGACTGCCGTGCGCAGTGCGCACCCGGTCGACCCGGCCGTGCGGGCGCGCGTGATGGCGGAGCTCGCGGAAGTCGAGCGCCGCCACGACGTGACCGTGCTGTTCGCGTGCGAATCGGGCAGCCGCGGGTGGGGGTTCGCCTCGCCGGACAGCGACTACGACGTGCGCTTCGTGTATGCGCACCGGCGCGACTGGTACCTGAGCGTCGAAGCGCAACGCGACGTGATCGAGCGGCCGCTCGACGACGAGCTCGACGTCAGCGGCTGGGAACTGCGCAAGGCGCTGCAACTGCTGCGCCGCTCGAACCCGACGCTGCTCGAATGGCTCGACTCGCCCGTCGTGTATCGCGAAGACGCGCGCTGGGCGCCGCGGCTCAGGTCGCTGGCGTCGGCGTTCTTCTCGCCGGTGCGCGGGCGTCATCACTACCTCGCGATGGCGAAGAAGAACTTTCGCGGCTATCTGCAGGGCGACACGGTGCGCTACAAGAAATACCTGTACGTGCTGCGGCCGCTGCTCGCGGTGCGCTGGATCGACGCGGGGCTCGGGATGCCGCCGATGCGTTTCGCGGCGCTCGTCGACGGCACCGTGCACGAGCCGTCGGTGCGCGCGGAGCTCGACGCGCTGCTCGCGCTGAAGATGAGCGCGAACGAAAGCGAATACGGGCCGCGCCGGCCGGCGATCCACGCGCTGGTCGAGACGATGCTCGCTGATGCCGAACTCGATCGCGAATACAAGCGGCCGTGGGGCGACGTGGCGATGCTCGACGCGTTCCTGCGCGACGTGGTCGACGCCCGATGAAATGCGAACGGCGCGGTGCCTGCGGGCATCGCGCCGTTTGCGCATCCGTTCCGTACACGTGCGACCACACCGCCCAGCAACGCACGTGCCCGCACACAAAGCGTCGCGGCCGCGATCGGCGCGCTTTGCGGCGGTATACTCGACACCGTTCGGCAAAGCGCGCCGCTGCATGCGCCGCCGCCTTCGACCGCCCCGCTTGCTGACGATGCGCTTGCAGTCCGACGTCTTGCGCCCGCCCATTCACAGTCGATACGAACCGTCATGTCGCACCGCCTTTCGCTCGCCATCGCCGCCCTCCTCGCCGTTTCCCCGATCGTTGCCCAGGCCCGTCCGCTCGCGCGGCCGCCGGTCGAGCGCGACTTCAAGAACTGGTCGGTCGTCTGCGACAACGTCAATCGTTGCATTGCCGAAAGCCATGCCGACGACACCGACGATTCGCGCATCAGCCTCATCCTGCGCGTGACGCGCGATGCCGGCCCGGACGCGCAAGCGTCGCTCGCCCTCTATGCGTCGGCGCCGCTCGACCTGCGCACCGCGCGCGCGGACGGCCGCCCGTTCGACGCGATGGCGGCCCAGTGGCATGCGTTCGGCGGCAAACCGGACGACGACGAAGCACATCCGTTCCGGATCCGCACCAACGATCCGGCAACGGTGGCCGCATGGCTCGCCGCGTCGCGCAATGCGCAACTGCTGAGCTTCGGCGATCCGGCGTCGGCGCAAACCGCTCGAACGCCGTTGACGGGATTGAACGCCGCGCTGCTGCTGATCGACGACACGCAAGGCCGGGTCGGCACGACGACGGCGCTGCTGCGCACCGGCAACCGGCCCGCGTCGTCGGTGCCGGCCGCGCCGGCACTGCCGCCCGCCGTCGTGCCGGCGCCGGCCGTCGCGGACCTGCCGGCCGGCGGGCAGCGCCCGCTCGTCGACGCGGTGCTCGCGAAGTTCGGCGACGACATCAAGCAATGTGCGGCCGACGTCGAAGACGAAATGTCGGCCGGCGATCGCCGGAAGGCGTCGCGCGCCGTGGCGATTTCCGCCGACGAGGCGCTCGTCGCGATACCGTGCCAGACCAGCAGCATGTATAACCACACCGACCTGTGGTATCGCGTGCGAAGGACGGCACCGTTCACGCCGACGGCGATGAATTTCGGCGAGAACGCGAACGCGGGGCTCGACTCGGCGTCGTTCGCCAACGAACTGACGGAGGCCGCCTACGACCGTACCCGCGCGACGCTGTCGAGCAAGGTCAGGCTGCGCAGTGCCGGCGATTGCGGCTCGACCGCGTCGTGGATCTTCGACGGCCGGCGCTTCGTGCTCAGCGACATCGCCACGCACGGCACGTGCAACGGCCTGTTCGACGATCAATGGCCACGCCTGTATCGACGTGCCGATGCGCCGGGAAACCGCTGACGCGCGCATCGCACCGAAACACGCCGGCAGTCACACCCATAACAAACCGAGGGGCCGATCCATGCACCTCCCGTTCATCGACGCGTCGCGCAACGCGACCGCGACGCGGCGCACGCGCGGCTGGCGTGGCGCAATTGCGTTCGCGCTGCTCGCCGTCACCGCGTTCGCCTTTTCGCCAATGAAGGCAGCACGCGCGGCAAGCGCCGACGATACGGTCGAGATCCCGTTCTGGTCGCGCGACTGGGTCGGCACGATCGGCAACCGGCATGTCGAAGTCTCGCTGTCGCGCGTGGCCGGCACGGTATCGGGCTCGTACTGCTACGCGCCCTGCACGTCCGACAAACGCTACCGGCTCGCGCTGAAGGGGACGCTCGACGCGCACGGCGCCACGCTGTCGGAACGCGACAGCGGCGCGAAAGCCGGCGCCGATCGCGTAACGGGCACGTGGCGCGTGGCATCGCTCGACAATGCGGTGGCCGGCACGTGGGCGTCGCCGGACGGCAAACGCACGCTGCCCGTCTCGCTCGCAACGAAACAGGACGGCAGGCCGTTCCCTTACGAGATCCGCCTCGTCGCGGACAAGCTGCCGGACGACGACGGTTCGTGCAACGACCCGCCGCACGTCGCCGCGATCCGCCTGTACGATCGCGGCCGCCTCGTGCAGACGCTGCAGACCGATTCACGCGGCACCTGCGGCCTGTTCACGCCCGATTTCGCCGACGTGAATTTCGACGGCTGGCCCGACCTGATGCTCGCGCAATCGATGGGCGCGAGCCCGAACATGCCATACCAGACGTGGATCTTCGACCCGAAGACGCGGCGCTTCGTCGACGCGCCGCAGGGGCTGCAGGGCATCACGTCGCCGGAGTTCGATGCCGTGCACCGGATCATCTGGACGAGCTGGCGCGCGAGCTGCTGCGAGCACGGCGTGACGACCTACCGCTGGCAGGGCAACGACGTGAAGGAGGCCGACTCCGCCAGCAGCTACCTGCTGCCGGTGCTCGACGGGAACACGCGCCGCTATTGCTACGTCACGCCACGCTACAGCGACGGCTACATCGAGTTTCCGCAGCGCATCGAGCAGACCGGCACGGGGCTGCGCTCGACGCTGGGCACGCTGAAGGACTGCGAGGCGGACGCGTCACCGTGGATGGCGCGCGTGTACATCGGCATCTGGAAGCCGGGCGCGCCCGGCCACGCGCCGACGCTCGTCCGCACCGAAAGGGTCGCGTGGAAGCGCACGCCGACCCGCGCCGGCATGAAGTTCTGCCCCGACGTGCCGTTCTACGATAACGGCCGCATCCGCCGCATCGTGCTGCGCGACGATCCCGACCAGTGCAACGACAGGAATCCCGACCAGAACTAGCGCACGGGCCGACCGCACGCGCGTGCCGCCTTCACGTCATACGCCGACGATCGAGATCGAGAACCCGTCCCAGCCCTTCTGCCCGACCGTCTGCACGGCCGTCGTGGTGACATGCGGCGCGGCTGCGAGACGCGCGAACCCGTCGCGCACGCCGGCCACGTCGGGCTCGCGATTGTCGGGATCGGCCACGCGGCCGCCGCGCACGACGTTGTCGACGACGATCACCGTGCCGGGCCGCGACAGCTTCAGCGCCGCGTCGAGATAGACCGGGTTGTTGTCCTTGTCGGCATCGATGAAGATGAAATCGAACGGCGCTTCGCCCGCGTCGACGAGCCGCGCGAGGCTGTCCTTCGCGCTGCCGACCACCACCGTCACGACCTCCGCGAACCCGGCACGCGCGATGTTCCGCGTCGCGACCTTCGCATGTTCGGGGTTCAGTTCGAGCGTCACGAGCGTGCCGCCCGGCGGCAATGCGCGCGCGAGCCAGATCGTGCTGTAGCCGCCGAGCGTGCCGACCTCGAGGATCCGCCGCGCGCCGCGGATCGTCGCGAGCAGTTGCAGCAGCTTGCCCTGGTTCGGCGCGACGTTGATCGCGGGCAGCCCGGCCGCGTCGCTCGCCGCCAGCGCGGCGTCGAGCGCGTCGTCGGACGGCACGAGCGTCGCGGAGAAATACGCATCCACCTGGTTCCAGTGTTCCTGATTCATCGCGCCCCCCTTGTTTGCGGAAAGGGCATTCTATGCGCCGCACCGCCATAAGCAACAAACCATTCGTTCTAAGGGCCGCCGCGCACGTGCTCCTATAATCGCTCGACCACCACAACAACAGACGGAGCACCCATGACCGACCAGGCCTCTTCGAACTGGCGCCTCGAAACCATCGCCGTGCACGGCGGTTATCGTCCCGACCCGACCACGCGCGCGGTCGCCGTACCGATCTACCAGACCGTTGCGTACGCATTCGACGACACGCAGCACGGCGCCGACCTGTTCGACCTGAAGGTGCAGGGCAACATCTACACGCGGATCATGAACCCGACCACGGACGTACTCGAGCAGCGTATCGCCGCGCTCGAGGGCGGCATCGGCGCGCTCGCGCTCGCATCGGGACAATCGGCCGTCACGTACGCGATCCAGACGATCGCCGAGGCCGGCGACAACATCGTGTCCGCGAGTTCGCTGTACGGCGGCACCTACAACCTGTTCGCGCATACGCTGCCGCAATACGGGATCACGACGCGCTTCGCCGATCCGCGCGACCCCGCGTCGTTCGAGCCGCTGATCGACGCGCGCACGAAGGCGATCTTCGCGGAATCGGTCGGCAACCCGCTCGGCAACGTCACCGACATCGCCGCGCTCGCGGAAGTCGCGCGTCGCCACGGCATCCCGCTGATCGTCGACAACACGGTGCCGTCGCCGTATCTGCTGCGCCCGTTCGAGCACGGCGCGGACATCGTCGTGCATTCGCTGACGAAGTATCTCGGCGGGCACGGCACGAGCCTGGGCGGCGCGATCGTCGATTCGGGCAAATTCCCGTGGGCCGAGCATGCGGATCGCTTCAAGCGGCTGAACGAGCCCGACGTCAGCTATCACGGCGTCGTCTACACGGAAGCGTTCGGGCCGGCCGCCTATATCGGCCGCGCGCGCGTGGTGCCGCTGCGCAACATGGGCGCGGCCATCTCGCCGTTCAATGCCTTCCAGATCCTGCAGGGCATCGAAACGCTGGCGCTGCGTGTCGAGCGGATCAGCGACAACGCGCTGAAGATCGCGCAGCATCTCGCGCGTCACGAGCAGGTCGAATGGGTGAACTATGCGGGCCTGCCCGACCACCCCGACCATCCGCTCGTCGCGCGCTACCTGTCGGGCCGTGCGCCGGGCATCCTGACGTTCGGCGTGAAGGGCGGCCGCGACGGCGGGGCGAAGTTCCAGGATGCGCTGAAGCTGTTCACGCGGCTCGTCAACATCGGCGACACGAAATCGCTCGCGACGCACCCGGCATCGACGACGCACCGGCAACTGTCGCCGGCCGAACTCGCGAAGGCCGGTGTGAAGGAAGAAACGGTGCGGCTGTCGATCGGCATCGAACATATCGACGACCTGCTCGCCGATCTCGATCAGGCGCTCGCGCAGGTGTGACCGGCACGGGCGCGCCGGCTTGCCGGTGCGCCCTGCATCGAATGTGTTGACCTTGAAGCGGCTTCAGGGTGTTCAATCCCCGGTTGATGCCGGGGCAACGCCCGGCGTGCATGAACCGTACCCTGCGGCCGGGCAGCCGGACGCCGAGCCCGCTGCCGTACGCCAACCGTTCGAGAGGCCTCATGACACCGACCGCGAAGCTTGCGCTACTGACGTTACCGCCCGTGCTGGTGGCCTGTTTCGGCGCACTCGCCGCCGCGTGGCGCGCCCCCAGCCCGACCACGTCGAGCGTCATCCAGCATTTCACCGGCGGCATCGTGTTCGCGGCCGCGGCGCTCGAACTGCTGCCGCAAGATCGCGCGCATGCGCTGTTTCCGGTCGTCGTCGGCTTCGTGCTCGGCATCGCGCTGATGCTCGCGATCCGTGCGCTGTCCGGCGCGATCGAGACGCGCTTCGAGGACGCGCGGCTGCCCGTGAGCCTCGTCATCGTCACCGCGATCGACCTCGTCATCGACGGCCTCGTGCTCGGCATCGCCTTCTCCGCGAGCACCGAAAGCGGCATCATCCTGACCATCGCGCTGACGCTCGAGGTGCTGTTCCTCGCGCTGTCGGTCAGCGCTGCGCTCGCGGCCGCCGGCATCGGCCGCATGCTGTCGATCGTCGTGCCGGTCGGGCTCGCGGCACTGCTGAGCATCGCGGCCGTTGCCGGCAACGCGGCGTTCACAGGGCTTCCCGCCAATATCTACGCGGCGCTGCTCGGGCTCGGCACCGTCGCGCTGCTGTACCTCGTCACCGAGGAACTGCTGGTCGAAGCGCACGAGGTGCCCGAAACGCCGTTTGCGACGGCCGCGTTCTTCATCGGCTTCATCGTGTTCTTCCTGATCGAAGGATCGGTGAAGGCCGGATAAACCGGGCGCGGCCGCGCGCCGGTTACCACGTCGTCGCGCCCGTCGGATACGTATCGACGATGCGCGTGCCGTTGACCGGCGTCACGCCTTCGTCGCGCAGCGCGGCCCACAGGTCGATCGCGTGTTCGCGCGACTTGCGGCTGCCGTCGTCGGTCAACACGTTCAGTGCGATCACCTCGTCGCGGGTCGTCAGTTGCAGTTGCTCCTTCAGCTTGCGTGACTGATGCGACGCGGTGCGGATATCGCCGAGCAGGATCCGCTTCTCCGCGACATCCTGCCCGCCGCCTGCATCGGCCGGCACGAACGTCAGCCGTCCGTTTCCGACTTCGCATTGTCCGCGCGTGAACGTCGCGCTCCACTCGCCGGCCGGCACGGTCGCGAGCTCGCAGCGCATCCGCTCGTTCGCGCGGCGGCCGACCTCGTGCGCCGGCGCGTGCGACAGCGCGCGTTCCGGCCAGCCGGCCGCCATCGCAGCCGTCGACACCAGGCACGCCGCGAGCACGATTCCTTTCGCGAAATGGCGCATGGCACTCTCCTCTTCGTGTGGGGTGCGGCCGGCGGGCACCGTGCCGGCCGGCCGCGCATGAACGATCAACGAACCGCAAGACGGTTGTCGTGCGCATCGACCCGCGGCGCCGCCTCGCCGCGATGTACCGTCGCGCGATGGATTTCCTGGTTGCGCGCGACGGTGGCCGGGCTCGCCGGGTAGTCGTGGTTCGGGCTCGGGATCACGCCGTCGTGGCGCGCACGCACCAGTTCCTGACGGACTTCCTGACGGGTCTTCTGCTGCGCGGCCGCTGCCTGCGAGAGGGCCGCAATCGACAGGACGGCGGCGGCGACGACGATCATCGGTCGCGGAATGTTCATGTGGCTCGCTCCTTGCTGGAAAGATGTGACAGGAGCCTTCACTTTGATCCGGCGGCGGTGCGGAATCGTGATCGCAGCATGACGGTTTCGTCACTGCCCCGACCGCTTCTATATCGCACTCCCGATGAAAACGGGTCGCAAGTTTCCAGGCCGATGACGCGGCGATGACATTTTTCTCATTTGTCCCTCACCTTCACGATCCGAACGCTTTCCAGAATCGGCAGCGCGATTGCGACATTCCGCGCCTGCCGCACCGACGCGCGGCGTCGGAATCGACCGATGCACGGATCGATCCTCTTGAACCTCAGGGACACACCATGAAAACTCCAGTTCGGCTCGCGATGATGTCGGGGGCGATGCTCACGGCCGCCCAAGCGGCACACGCGTCGGAAGTCACGCTGTACGGCCTGTTCGATACGTCGTTGACCTACGTGTGGAATGCCGACGCGAACGGCACGAATCTCGTCGGCCTCGGCAACGGCAACCTGCTCGGCAACCGCTTCGGCGTGAAGGGCGCGGAAGATCTCGGCGGCGGGCTGAAAGCGGTCTTCACCCTGGAAAACGGCTTCAACCCGAACACCGGCGCGCTCGGACAAGGCAACCGGATGTTCGGCCGGCAGGCTTTCGTCGGCCTCGAAAGCGCGCGCTGGGGCACGCTGACGCTCGGCCGCCAGTACGACGCGCTCGCGGATGTCGCGTGGCCGATTACCGGCGATTTCTACTTCGGCAGCGTCTATGCGACACCCGGCGACGTCGACAACTACGATACGTCGTCGCGCACCGACAACGCGGTGAAATACACGTCGCCGGTGATCAACGGATTCCAGTTCGTCGGCATGTACGCGCTCGGCGGCGTGGCCGGCAAGAGCGGCGCCGGGCAAACCTGGTCGGCCGGCCTGTCGTACAGCAACGGCCCGGTCGACCTGGCCGGCGGCTACTACTACGCCGCCAATCGTTCAGCGCTCGCCAACGGCATCCGCACCGGCTGGAACGGCACCTCCGACGGCACGTTCGACGGGTCGCTGGTCAACGGCGGCTATCTCTCCGCGAAATCGATCGGCATCGCGCGCGGCGCGGTGCGCTACAGCTTCGCGCCGTTCGCGGTCGGCATCGACTACAGCAACGCGCAGTACAAGGCCGATGCGATGTCCGCATTCCGGAGCACGCAGAAGTACGACACCGCGCGCGGCTTCTTCAACTACCAGGCGACACCCAGCCTGCTCGTCGGCGTCGGCTACAGCTACACGCGCGCCCGCGGCGATACGGGCGCGACCTATCATCAGGTGTCCGCCGGCGCCGATTACGTGCTGTCGAAGCGCACCGATCTCTACGCGGTCGGTGCATGGCAGCGCGCGAACGGCGAACAGCGCACGCTCGACGGCGGCACGCAAACGGCGCAGGCGTCGATCGGTTCCTATGGTTATGGCGGAACGCGCACGCAGGGCATCGTCAATCTCGGGTTGCGCCACCGGTTCTGATCGCGGCGGCAATACACGCGCCGCGTGACGAAAATTTCATGTTCCGATCAGGTTAGCGAAGCGTCGCTTCGCTACGATCGGAAACGTGACGGGCAGCGCCCGTTCCAGACCACGCAAGCGGGTCGCTGCCGCACGGCACGTCACGCGTTAGGCCCGGACTCGTCGAGTGCCGGGCTTCTTTTTTGCTCGTCGCGAATCGACATCCTGTGTGTTCGGCAACGAACCCGCGACCGACCGCGCGCTATCCCGGACGACTCCCGCCGCCTACCCGGCAACCTGAGAGCGCGCAATCGCGTGCGGTGCGATCGCGGTCAACGCGTGCCGCTGCGCTGCGGGAACAGGCACACGTGCGTCTTGACGTACAGGTTCGGATTGCCGCAGCGATGCCCCGCATAGTCGATCTGCTCGCCGGGCATGAGGTCGGCCGCCAGCGGCTTGCGCGCGGCGGCCGGCGTGGTCGATGTGGCCGATACGTTGGGTGTTGGTCCGGAGCGCGTCGATGTGCAACCCGCGAACAACGGGACGATCAGGACTGCGATCAAGGCGAGGCGAACGGCGGGACGATGCAATTTTCGGTCCGGGGTGAAAGTCGGAAAGGGCCGCCCGCATTCCATGCTGCTGTCGCGGACGGCGCGACTGCCGTCGGCCAGGTCGACCATCGGCAGACTTCATGTTCCGCTTCCCGCTCATCGCGCCCATGACGCGAACATGACGATTGCATCATGTCGGCCGCGGTCGAACGGCACATCCCGGCATCACGCAATCTGACGCATTTTTCATCTCGCGATCACGATCACGCACGGCCGCTTTCGCATACTGGGTCCATGGTTCGCCACCCGGCGGCCCTGATCAAGGAGAGCACTCGATGAAAACCGCACAACTCGCAGCACTGTTCGTCACCGCCACGCTGTCGCTCGGCATGGTCACGCAGCCCGCGTCCGCGCAGACACAAACGCAGGGCAAGACCCGCACGCAGGTCGTCAATGAACTGAAGCAGGCGCAGCACGATGGCGTCGTGCCGACGAGCAAGACGCAGTACCCGCCGAGCGGCGAGCTCATCGCGCGCAACAAGGAGCTTCACGGGATTTCGGTGCATGGCGGCGAGAAGAAGCCGCAGACCGACAACCACGACGAACTGACCGCGCGGCAATGACGCCCGGCCGCACGATCGCGGGCAGCGCGCCACGCGCGGCCGCCACATGGCGAACGCGCGGGCGTGCCCGCCCGCGGTGTCAGGCGCCGGCGGCCGCCAGCCGCTTCGGCTCGGCCGGCTGGCGCGGAAAGCGCAGCCAGAACGTCGTGTGGCGGCCGGGGTCGCTGTCGACGCCGCATTCGCCGCCGTGATTGTCCATGATCGACCGGACGATCGCGAGGCCGAGCCCGGTACCCGACGCCGAATTGTGCCGCGACGGATCGACGCGATAGAAGCGCTCGAAAATCCGCCCGACATGCTCGGCGGCAATGCCGGGCCCCGTGTCCGACACGGCAATCGTCGTCGCACCGCCCTGCTCCACGCAGTCGATCGTCACGACGCTGCCGCGCGGCGCGTACCGCAGCGCATTGGACAGCAGGTTGCTCAGCGCGCGCTGGTACAGCGTCAGGTCCGCATCGACCCACGCGTGACCGTCGACCTTCACCTGCACGCCCGCATCCTCCGCGAGCGCCTCGTAGTAGCCGGCCACGCGCCCGGCCTCCTCCGCCGCATTCAATCGCCGCACGTCGATCGACGTGCCGGCCTGTTCCGAACGCGCGAGAAACAGCATGTCCTCGATCATCCGCGACAGCCGCTGGTATTCGTCGATGCTCGACTCGATCACGTTCCGGTATTCATCCGCGCTGCGCGGCTGCGACAGCACGACCTGTGCGGCCGCCTGCAGGTTCGTGAGCGGCGTGCGCATGTCGTGCGCGAGATTCGACGAGAACTGGCTCAGCCGCGTGAACGACTCGTTCAGCCGCCCGAGCATCCCGTTGAACGCGTGCTCGAGTTCCTTCAGCTCGCCCGCGGTATCGAGTTCCGGCAGCGGATGGGCGAGCCGGCTCGTCGACATCTGCTCGGCGCGCGCCGCGAACCGCCGCAGCGGGCTCAAGCCCAGCGCCGCGATGCCGTACGCGATCGCGGCCGCGAGCATCACGCCGAACACCTCGATCACGACGATCGTATAAGCGTGCGTGCGCAGCAGCAGCATGTCGGCGCTGCGGTCGTACTGCACCGCGACGCGTACCACCGGCGCGCCTGCGCCGGCGAGCGGCACGGTCGTCACGAGATACTGCTGCCGCGCGCCGGGCGGCGCGACGCCGACCGGCACGCGCCCCGCGTCGAGCGACAGCAGCGGTGCAACCAGCCGGAATCCGGGCGTGCCGACGAGGCGTGTGCCCGTCGCGTCGTAGATCGCGAGATCCATGTTCGGATGGCCGTGCAACTGGTCGATCCAGATATCGACGTTGCGCGTGACGTCTGCCGTCGAGCGCGCTTCGGCCAGGTGCGCGCCCAGCGCGGCGGAAATCCCGGCCATCTGCTCGGCGGCCGTCGTTTCGACGCGATTGCTGAGCGCCTCGTAAAGCGCGACCCCGCTCGACGCGAGGATCACCGACGTCGACAGGATGATCAGCGCGGTCAGGCGTCCGCGCAGCGTACGCGGCAGCAGTCGCGCGATCATGCGGCCGCGCCGCCGCGCGCTTCGAGCACGTAGCCCATCCCGCGCACGGTGTGGATCAGCTTCGGGTCGTACGCGTCGTCGATCTTCGAGCGCAGGCGCCGGATCGCCGAATCGACGACGTTCGTGTCGCTGTTGAAATTCATGTCCCACACCTGCGACGCGATCGTCGCGCGCGGCAGGATTTCGCCTTCGCGGCGCATCAGCAGCCACAACAGCGCGAATTCCTTCGCGGTCAGCAGGATCGTGTCGCCCTGACGCGTGGCCTTGCGGCGCGTCAGGTCGAGTTCGAGGTCCGCCACGCGGAGCGTGTTCGAATCGCGCGGCTGGCCGCGCCGCAGGATCGACTTGATGCGCGCGGTCAGCTCGACGAAATCGAACGGCTTCGCGAGATAGTCGTCGGCGCCGAGCTCGAGCCCCTTCACGCGGTCGCCGACATCGTCGCGCGCGGTCAGGAACAGCACCGGCGTCGACTTGCTGCGCCGCAGGTTCTGCAGCAGCGTCCAGCCGTCCTGCCCGGGCAGCATCACGTCGAGCACGAGCAGGTCGTATTCCTCGGTCTCGGCCTGGTGCTGGCCCGTGATGCCGTCCTCGACCCAGTCGACGACATAACCTGCTTCCGTCAGGCCCTTGCGCAGATATGCGCCCGTCTTCGGTTCATCTTCGACAATCAGAATTCGCATCACGCATTACCCTTGAAAAAACCCAGCCGGCGCAGCGCGCCCGACACGAAGCCGCCGCCGAAGCCGCCCGCCAGCGCGGCACGCCACGACACCGCATGGCTGACGCGGTACAGCACGGGCAGCACCAGCAGCGTCAGCGCCGTGGACGACAGGATACCGCCGATCACGACCGTCGCGAGCGGGCGCTGCACCTCGGCGCCGGTGCCGGTCGCGAACGCCATCGGCAGGAAACCGAGCGACGCGACGAGCGCGGTCATCAGCACCGGCCGCAGCCGCGTGAGCGCGCCTTCGCGCACGGCGGCCTCGAGCGGCGTCCCTTCGTCGCGCAGGTTGCGGATGAACGAGATCATCACGAGCCCGTTGAGCACGGCCACGCCCGACAGCGCGATGAAGCCGACCGCCGCCGTGATCGACAGCGGAATCCCGCGCAGCCACAGCGACACGACGCCGCCGCTCAACGCGAACGGAATGCCGGTGAACACGAGCAGCCCGTCCTTCACGTTGTTGAACATCACGAACAGCAGCACGAACACCATGAACAGCGCGAGCGGCACGACGAGCTTCAGGCGCTCGCTCGCGCTCTGCAGCTGCTCGAACTGCCCGCCCCACGACACCCAGTAGCCGGCCGGCACGCGCACGTCCTGCTGAAGCTGCTCGCGCGCGTCGGCGACGAACGAGCCGACGTCGCGCCCGCGCACGTTCGCGCTGACGACCACCCGCCGCTTGCCGTCCTCGCGGCTGATCTGGTTCGGGCCCGGTGCGACGTCGATCGTCGCGAGCTCCGCGAGCGGCACGTACGGCGCCGCCGCGAGCGGTGCGCTGGCGCCGGCCGCCGGCGCGGGCAATGCGATCGGCAGCCGCTTGATCGCCTCGATGTCCGAGCGCAGCTCGTCGGGCAGCCGCACGACGATGTCGAAACGGCGGTCGCCCTGGAACAGCGTGCCGGCCTTCTGCCCGCCGACGGCCGCGGCCACCGTATCCTGCAGGTCGGCCACGCTCACGCCGTAGCGCGCGAGCTTGTCGCGGTCGAGATTGACGGTCAGCACGGGCAGCCCCGTGGTCTGCTCGACCTTCACTTCGGACGCGCCCGGCACCTTCTGCAATGCCGCCGCGATCTGCTCGCCGGTCTGGTTCAGCACGGCCATGTCGTCGCCGAAGATCTTCACGGCGACGTCGCTGCGCACGCCCGAGATCAGTTCGTTGAAGCGCAGCTGGATCGGCTGCGAGAACTCGTACGCGTTGCCCGGCAGCTCGGCGAGCGCTTCCTCGATCTCCCGCACGAGCTGGTCGCGCGGCTTCTTCGGGTCGGGCCACCGGTCGACGGGCTTCAGCATGATGTAGCCGTCCGACAGGTTCGGTGGCATCGGGTCGGCCGCGATCTCGGCCGTGCCGGTGCGCGCGAACACGCGCTCGATCTCGGGGAAGCGCGCCTTCAGCGTCTTCTCGATCGACTTCTGCATCTCGACCGACTGCGACAGGCTCGTGCCGGGAATCCGCAGCGCGGCGACCGCCAGGTCGCCTTCGTTCAGGCTCGGGATGAACTCGCTGCCGAGCCGCGTGGCCAGCCCGAGCGTGACGAGCACGATCGCGCCCGCGCCGAGCATCACGCGCACCGGCCGCGTCATGAATGCCGCGAGGACCGGCTCGTATGCGCGCCGCGCCCAGCCCATCAGCCGGTTTTCCTTCTCCTCGACGCGCTCGCCGATGAACAGCGCGACGGCCGCCGGAATGAACGTGACGGTCAGCACCATCGCGGCTGCGAGCGCCATCACGACGGTGATGGCCATCGGATGGAACATCTTGCCTTCGACACCGGTCAGCGCAAAGATCGGCAGGTACACGACCATGATGATCAGTTGCCCGAAGATCAGTGCGCGCCGCGCTTCCTGCGACGCGCCGAACACTTCCGCAAAACGCTCGTCGCGCGTGAGCGGCCGGCCGGCGGCGGCCTGCGCATGCGCGAACCGCCGCACGCAGTTCTCGACGATCACCACCGCGCCGTCGACGATGATCCCGAAGTCGAGCGCGCCGAGGCTCATCAGGTTCGCACTCACCTTCGCGTTGACCATTCCGGTGAAGGTCATCAGCATCGACAGCGGGATCACGAGCGCGGTAATCAGCGCCGCGCGCATGTTGCCGAGGAACAGGAACAGCACGGCGATCACGAGGATTGCGCCTTCGAGCAGGTTCTTCTTCACCGTCGCGACGGCCTTCTCGACGAGCACCGTGCGGTCGTACACGGGAATTGCCTTCACGCCGGACGGCAGCGTGCGGTTCACGTCCGCCATCTTCGCGGCGACGGCCTTCGCGACCGTGCGGCTGTTCTCGCCCATCAGCATGAAGACCGTGCCGAGCACGACTTCCTCGCCGTTCGACGTCGCGGCGCCGGTGCGCAGTTCGCGGCCGATGTCGACTACGCCGACGTCCTTCATCCGCACCGGCACGCCGCCGACGTTGGTCAGCACGATGTTCGCGATGTCGTCGACCGTGCGCGCCTGGCCCGGCACGCGCACGAGATACTGTTCGCCGCGCTTCTCGATGTAGCCGGCGCCGACGTTGTCGTTGTTGCGTTCCAGCGCGCGCACGACGTCGGCGAGCGTCAGCCCGTACGACATCAGCTTCGCGGGATTCGGCGCGACACGGTATTCCTTCACGTAGCCGCCGATCGAGTTGACCTCGGTCACGCCGCGCACGTTCCGGAGCTGCGGCCGCACGACCCAGTCCTGCAGTTCACGCAGGTCGGCCGCCGTATAACGCGTGCCGTCGGGCTTGCGCGCGGCGGCATCGGCTTCGACGGTCCACAGGTAGATCTCGCCGAGCCCCGTCGACGTCGGCCCCATCGCGGGCGCGATGCCGGGCGGCAGCTTGTCCTTCGCTTCCTGGATGCGCTCGTTGACGAGCTGCCGCGCGAAGTAGATGTCGGTGCCGTCCTTGAAGATCACGGTGACCTGCGACAGCCCGTAGCGCGAGATCGAGCGCGTCTGCTCGAGGCCCGGCAGCCCGGCCATCACGGTCTCGACCGGATAGGTGATGCGCTGCTCGGCCTCGAGCGGCGAATAGCCGGGCGCGGCCGTGTTGATCTGGACCTGCACGTTGGTGATGTCGGGCACCGCGTCGATCGGCAGCTTCTGGTAGCTGAACACGCCCAGTGCGGCCACGGCCGCGATCGCCAGCATCACGAGCCAGCGGTGCGCAATCGCAAAGCGGATCAGGCGTTCAAACATGGCGGGGTTCCTTGAAGCGGGGCACGGTCACCCTCGACGGACGGGCCGCCCGGCCGGCCACCCGGCGGGCCGGAAATCTGGCCGGAAATCTGGCCGCGAATCTGGCCGCGAATCTGGCCGCGAATCTGGCTGCGAATCTGGCCGCAAATCGGGCTGCAGACCGGGCTGCGGACCGGGCCGTGATTCGCACCACGGCGCACACGTGCTGCTCATTCATGTTCCGCGCTCCCCTTGCCGAGTTCGGCCTTCAGCACGAAGCTGTTCGACGCCGCGTATTCCTGGCCCGGCTTCAGCCCCTTCAGCACTTCGGTCGCACGTTCGTCGCGCCGCCCCGTCTCGACGGCCTGCGCGACGAAGCCCTTCGGAGAACGCACGAAAACCGACGGTGCGCCGTCGACGTCCTGCAGCGCGTCGCTCGCGACCGCGAGCGGCACGCCCTGCTTGCCCGCGTCGACTGACACGTTCACGAACATCCCGGGCCGCCACACGCCGTCCGGGTTCGGCAGCACGACGCGCGCGGGCGCGGTGCGCGTCTGTTCGCCGAGCAGCGAACCCACGTACGCGATCGGGCCGCTCGAACGCGATTCGAACGCGGTCGCGACGACCGTCGCGTCGCGGCCCACCCGCACGTCGTTGAGCCGCTGCGCCGGCACGGCCATCTCGGCCCATACCGTCGACAGGTCGGAGATCACGAACATGCTGGCATCGGCGGCGATCGCTTCGCCGGGCGTCGCATGCTTCTCGACGATCGTGCCCGCGAACGGCGCACGCAGTTCGTAGCGGTTCAGCGCGCCCGCGCCGGCGGGCGCATTCAGCGCGGCGAGCTTCTGTCGCGCGTTCTGCACGGCGATCTCGGCTTCGCGCAACTGCACCTGCGCCTGCTGGTAGTCCTGCTCGGCCGAAATACGCTCCTGCCACAGCGTGCGTTCGCGCTCGTAGGTCGCGCGTGCGCCCGACAACCGGCGTTCGGCCGTCAGCAGCTCGCTGCGCCGGTCGGCTAGATCGGTGCTCGCGATCACGGCCAGCACCTGCCCCTTCGCGACGTTCTGCCCGAGCGACACCGACACCTGCTCGACGATGCCGGCCACGCGCGGCACCACGTGCGCGGTGCGATCCTCGTTGAACTTGATCTCGCCCGGCAACTGGAACGGCGTCGCGATCTGCGCGGGGCCGGCCTTCGCGAGTGCGATCTTCGAGGTCGCCAGCTGTGCGTCGGTCAACGCGATCGCACCGTCGGCGCGTGCGAACGGGAACGAGGCGGCGTCATTGCCCGCCTTCACGTCGATCGTCGCATCGAACACGTGCGGCTTGGCGATCGACTGCGCGGACACGAACTTCTGGCCGGCCGCGTCGAAACGCAACGGCTCGTGCGTGCGGTCGTAGCGGACCAGCGTGCCGGACACGGTGACACCCTTGCCGGCCGGCTTGCCGTCGACGAACGGATAGACGACGAGGCGCGCGTCGCCGGGCTTCTCCGTCATCACGATTTCGACGGACAGCTTGCCGCGCCTGAGCACGACACCGCCGCGCTCGCCGGCGGCTTCGGCGGATGAACCCGCTTCGGGCGCCGCCGACGCGGACGTGTCGTTGCCGCCGCCGTTGCGTGTGACACCGAGTGCGCCGAGGACGATCCCGGCGGCGCCGAGCACGACCGCCGCGATGATCAGGATTCTGCTGCGTGACATGATGATCCTTCAGGTAATGGAGGCGTCTGTTGCGCTATTGCGTGACAGGCACAAGCGGCACAAGCGGTACAAGCGGTGCAAGCGGCGTACCGACGAGCCGGCCGATGTCGGCACGCGCGGTATGGGCGTCGGCGAGCGCGCGCACGTATTGCGACTGGCCCTGGAACAGCGTGCGCTGCGCGTCGAGCACGTCGAGGAAGCTGAACTTCCCGAGTTCGTAGCCGCGCGACATCGCGTCGAGCGCGACGCGCGCGGCCGGCAGGATGTCGTCCTTCAGCCGCTGCGCTTCCTGCGCGGCGGCTTCGAAATTCGCGTAGGCCTGCGTGAGTTCCAGCCGCAGGCGCGTGCGTTCGCGATCGAGATCGGCGTTCGCCCGCGCGGCCTTGTGCGTCGCCTCGAGCAGCGCGCCCTTGTTCGTGTTGAACAGCGGAATCGGGATCGACACGCCGACCACGGCCTGGTTGTCCGGCACGCTGCCCGTGGTCACGCGTTTCACGCCCGCGCTGATCGTCACGTCCGGAATGCGCCGCGCGCGTTCGAGCGATACGGCCGCGTTCGAGCGCAGCATCTCGGCGCGCGCGATCCGCGCGAGCGGCGCGTCGTCGAGTTGCGCGGTGAGCGCGGGCAGCGACTCGACCGGCGGCACGGCTTCGAGGTCGCCGAGCACCGCCAGCCGGCCGTCGCGCGCCTCGCCCATCACCGCGTTCAGTTTCTCGCGTGCGACCTCGACACGGCCGCGCGCCGTCACGACTTCGATCTGCACACCGGCCGCCGCCACGTGCGCCTTGGTCGCCTCGACCGGCGACACCTTGCCGGCCTGTGCACGGCGGCTCGCGAGATCCGCGGAGCGCGCGGCGATCGCGGCCGACTCCTCGGTAACCTGAAGCTGGCGCTGCGCGGCGAGCAGCCCGTAGAACGCGGCGATCACGTCGGCGCGCACGACGGCGCCCTGTTCGTCGAGAGACGCATTGGCCGCCTCCCTGCCGTACGACGCGACGTCGAGCCGCGCGCCGCGCTTGCCGCCGAGTTCGATCGTCTGGTTCAGCAGCACGGTCGACGTGCGTTCGGCGCGACGGAAGCTTTCCTGCAGGAACGACACTTCCGGATTGGGGCGCGCACCGGCCTGCATCAGCGCGCCCGCGGATGCATCGACGTCCGCACGCGCGCCTCGCAGCGCCGGATTGTTCCGGGCCGCGGCCGCGAGCGCATCGGCAAGCGTCAACGAGGTGGAAGGGCGCGCGTCGGGTGGCGGTGCGCCGATCGGCGCGGCGCTGCCGGAGGCTGCCGGAGCCGGCCCCGGCGACAGCGACGGCTGCGCATGGGCCGTCGCGGCCATCGCGAAGACAACGGCCACGGCGAGGTTGAGCTTGAGCATGTTCGGTTCTGCGGTAACGGTTCGCGACCGATGCTACGGTCCGGCCGCAGTGCGAACATGAGGCGAAGATGACATTTCCGTCATCTTGGGGGCGGCCGCGCGCGAGCGTGCGACGCTTGCCGGCCGCGGCGGTGGGACGGCCACCACGCACGGTGATTGGATGAAGCGCCGTATCGCCTTACCGACTTGCTGGAACAACGTGATCCGCACGCGGATAGGTGAACAGATCACGTCTCACGAATCAAATACAGCAGATCTCCAGAAACGCCGACGAACAAGACGCGGAACCCACTGCGTCGCAAACCTCTCGGCGGCACCTCACTGTCCACGGGAGTGACCACATCCCGGCGGACATATCGGCCTTATCCGATCAATTCTTGGTCGCGTCGACCTTTACCTCAATCCTCGTATATTCCGGTCCCAGCAATTGCATTCGCTCAGTTTGTCCTCGCTCGTCCGTCATTCCGACATAGTGGTCCGCGCTCGTGGTAACTCGGTAGCAAACGTGCGCAAGCGGCTTCGAACGAGACCCAAGGAGCAACGCCTTGTCTTCGGTGCGCGCCGTCCATCTCTCCGTCGTGACGATACGAGCCGTTGCAGGCTGACGCTCGTCAGCACACGTAAAACGATCAACGTCATGTGTGGGACCCGGCGTAGCCGCCGTAACTGCATAGCTACTAACACCTCGCAAACTCGGGGTATTGCATAGATTTTGACAACCTTCCGACGGGCATTTCGGAACAAACTCCACGCCGACCTGATGCGCGTCATAGGGGTCGCGTTTGCCGTCCTTGCCCTGAATGATCCGCTCGTGAATCCACACATCTTGGGGATTCATTCCCAGTTGAACAAGGAAGGATTTCATCGCCTCACCACGCAATTTTGCCAACTCTTTCGGATTGCGTTCCCACGCAAACGCGGCTGCATCTACAGTTGCTGATGCCCCTTCACGTGTCCACTCTCTCGCAGTCAGGAAGTGTCTAACAAGACTCAACCGATCGCTGTTGCCAATCTCGATAGAATTCAACGCCAACTGCATATTGTCTTGTTCCAGAACCTTACATGCATAGGCCTGCGACGAGCAGAACGCAAACGCCAGGAGAATCGATATCGATCGTTTCATTCCTTTGGCTCGGTTAACGCGCCAAAACGAACCACGCGATGCTGTCTGCATTTCTAATAGCCTGTTCAGGATGTTCTTTCGCCAATCGTTCGCAAGCCCAACGGCCATACGCGCCCGGGTAGTCCTCGGAACCAAATGTATCTATGAAATGCGAACACTCGTGAACTATCGTAAGTTGCTTCGATGATAAGTTGCTCGCGGAGCGGTCAGGTAGCGAGCAGAAATTGATATTGATCGCAATGGTATGCGTCGCAGTATCCGGACGACAAACATGCGCCACTTCTCCATCGAGCCCCTTCATATTGGGCAAGCAGCCAGTAGCCAAGTCCGCGTCAGAGCCGGGACGTACAAAGTTCTTGGCGGTCAGGTTCGACATGACTGTCACGAGAGCCCCGAGACCCGCAGTCAACCGGGTTCTGACCGTGCTGTCAGACGAACCGAACCACTCGACAACGCGAGCCTGTGTATCGGGCGTCCATCGCGCCAGTGCGGCTATTCTCTGCTTAGTAATAACAACAGCCTCATCTCTCAACCCTAGAACAAGCTTCCTGAATTCTGCGTCAGTCATGTTAGGACAGATAGGCGGACCGTTCAGTGACAACGGAATTATGACTTTCGAACCGCGGACCGTATTCGATTCACCTTTCCCGACCTGAATCCAGTCACCGTTTCCTTGCGTACTTTCATTGCCCGTTACCATGTTCTTTACTCTTCCACATAAATTTCGATTTCCAATGCTTCCCGGCTCGTCGTAACAATTCGTTGGGTATGGCCGATAGCATCCGTAACACCGCTGAACACTTCTCCGGACGCGGTATGGATACGGTATTGCACGCGTGCCAGGGGTCGGCCGGTATCGGCATCGTGCAAAACAAACTGTTCGTCGTGTTTAGCGTGAATCGCCAACGACGAACGAGGAGTGGTCTGCCCCGTCAGCGCCACCGCTTCCTCTGCCGTGAAAATCATCCTCATGTTGCGCTCCGCGTAGAACACCGGCGGCGGACTGCAGCCACACACGTTGATATCACCGCTCAATGCCCATTGCTTGCCGTTCGGGCCCGTGCCGGGCCAGCGCGGCCCCTCCGGCGCAACGAATCCTTCTTGCTTGCAGGCCGTGCAGTAGGTTTTCATGCCGAGCGTGGCGATTTGTACTGCCGGCGGCGGATTAGAACAGGTCACGGAGTCGAGACCTTCGGTGATGATCGCGCTTCCGGCGCGGTCGCCCTGGGCGAGGAAGGACCGGATCACTTCGCTGCCTCTTGATCAGCCACGACCGCCAATTTCACCACCGTGAAGGTGTCGGCCCAGCCCCTTCCTTCACCTTCCGGGGAGTCCGTGACGATATCGCCGTTTGAGAGTTCGCTACCAACGAAGGCGAGCGGCGTGAAGTCGGGGGAATTCGCGATGCCAAGGCCGCTGATGATTCGAGCGGTTGAACCGTCCACATAGTGAACCATGTTTCCCACGACAGCGGACTTGCCGAGCGATTCGCCAACGTCCCACGTGCCGGTTGCTTCACGCAGCACGCCGCCCCTCGCGGTCGTCGCCCCTTTCACGGCCAGCCGGTAGCGTGGGCGAGCGGGCGGCGGTACGTAAGCAGGATCGAACAAGCCGGGAATCGGTTTGTCATCGGTCACCCGGATACCGGCTCCGTCTTGCAACGTTTGAGTGATGACGTCGCCGTTGCTTAGTCGCGAGCCGACTAGCGCCATTGGCTTGCCGTCGGACGTGGCGGAAAATCCTGCCCCGTCGACGACAACGGCCTTGGTGCCGTCGTCGTATTGAACGACGTCACCGACGCGGGCCAGCATCAGCCCACGATAGCTCGTCTTGCCAGCGACTTCGGCAACCCAACCGCCGCGCCTGGTACGCGAGCCGATGGTCGCGAAAAGATGGGTAAGCGCTTTTGCTTCTTGTTCGTTCGGCATCCTTCATCCCTTTCCGGTTAAGTAGGTGAAATGTGCTCCACGCCAACTTAAAGCCAACCTAACAGGGCGATCAATCGTCCGTGTACGAAAATTCGGCAACGATTATCTGGTATCCGAACGAATGTCATGAAGAATTATCGGACGCAAAGTTTTGAGTATGATTTCCAGGTATCGGGCGGTACGCTGTCGGGCAGGATGCCCGCACTCGTTGAACTTTTTGTCCGCAATGCCCATACGTCGCCCGCTCGTCTAAAACGACTGAACGCAGGGATTCGCGAATTCAGACGCCGGAAGCACGTTTGTAGCGCTCATCTTTATTGACCGCAGACTCTCGTCCGGATTCGCTGGGCGGCGGATTTCGTATTGAAGCTGTAAGGGACCGCGTGGCGCGAGGACAAGGCCCGCCATCCGAGGGTGCGTAGCGCGCCGCCGCAATCGGCCCTCAAGTTGCCGCGACCGTTTGCCACGGTGCGGAAACCAGGGCCGATCTCAAACTTGTGGGCGGCGACGTCAGGGGCAAGTTCAGGCGCGATGCCGCCGGCCCGATCCGGCAGCACCCACCACACACTTCCCAGTGCCAAACACGTCGCTCACGTTTTCCCGCTACTCATCATCCGGCGACGCTGCAACCAGTCGAGCAACTGCCGCCCGTCGCGCTCACCGAACCACCGCGCGTGCCCGATCAGATACCCGTCGTATGCGATATCGACGATGGCCGGCGCATCGATGATGCAGCCGAAATAAGCCACTTCCGACAGCGCGAACTCCATATGCACGATCGGCAGCATCGCGACCAGCGCCGCATAGGCTTCGTCGCCCAGCGGTTCGAGTGACTCATACCCGTCGAGCAGCGCGTCGATCTGCGCGTACTCGACGCGCCGCGCGTCGGCAGGCGCCATCCAGTCGACCGTATTGCGCTCGATCGCGAGCGCAAGGTCCATCACCGCGCAGGTGCGATCCGACAAACCGAAATCGAGCACCGTCCGCACCTGCGCGCCGGGCCCCGCCTCGGTCCACAGCAGGTTCGACGCGTGCCAGTCGCCGTGCGTCCACAGCGGCGGCAGCGCGGGCAGCAGCGGCACGAGGCGCGCGTGATACGGGCCGATCGCGTCGGCCACGTCGCCGCGCCAGTCGCGCGCGCCGAGTGCGCGCACGAGCAGCGGCTGCGCCTCGACCCAGCGTTCGAGCGCGCCCGCCAGATCGTCGGACGACAGCACGCGGAAGCTCGACAGCAGCGTGCGCAGGGGCCGCGCCGGCGCATCGTAGCCGGCCGACGCGCGATGCAGCTCGGCCAGCGCGCGGCCGGCCGCGTAAGCGTGCGACGCATGCGTGAACGGCTGCCACGACATCACGCCGCGATACGGGTCGACGCCGGGCGCGAGCACATGCACTTCGTAGGTCCAGTCGCCGGACGCGAATGCGGTCGCACCGTTGCGATCCGCGAGCACGTCGACCACCGGCATGCCGCGTTCGCGCAGGTGCGCGATGAAGCGATGCTCTTCCTCGAGCCCCGCGACATCGCGCAGGCTCGCGTGATGACGCTTGACGAACAGCCCGCGCCCGTCCGCCATCCGCACGAGCACGGCCGCCGCGAACTGTCGCGGGCTGTGCCACGTGAGCCGCTCGGGCTCGCCGGCGCCGTCGATGCGCGCGAGCACCGCCGCCACCTCGTCGTGCGTCATCAGCGGCCAGTCGCGTTCGGCCTGCTCGCCGTCGACACCGAATTGCGGCGGCGCGACGTCACGCGGCAGGGCGCCATCCGGCTCGAGTGGGAATGACATGAACGACGTTGCTCCGTAGTTGAATCGGCGCGTGAATCAGCGCGCGCCGCCGCCCGTTGCCAGCGCACCGCCGGCCGCCGCGCGCAGCGCCGCGGCCGTGCGGCTCCAGTCGCGCCAGCCGACGACGGCCAGCCCGATGAACAGCGCGTAGAGGCCGGCAGTCAGATACAGTTCCTTGAACACGAACATCCCGACATACACGACGTTCACGACGATCCACAGCCCCCACGATGCGATGTAGCGCCGCGCGGTCCAGTATTGCGCGACGAGGCTGAACGCGGTCAGCGAGGCATCGACGAACGGCAGTGCCGCATCGGTCCAGCGCGCCATCATGCCGCCGAGCAGCGCGCTGCCGACGACGGCCGCGATCAGGTCGGGCAGCATCTGCATCGGCCGCACGCCCGTGACGGGCGCCACATCGCCTGCCGGCGCCGCATTGCCGTCGGCCTCGCTCGCGCGCTGCGCGAGCCAGCGTTGCCAGCCGTACACCTGCAGCACCGCGAACGCGCCTTGCAGCAGCATGTCCGAATACAGCTTCGCGTCGAAGAAGATCCAGCCGTACAACGCGACCGACACGAGCCCGACCGGCCAGCACAGCATGCGCCGCTTCGCGGTCAGCCAGATCGCGAGCGCGCTGACGATCACGCCGGCGATTTCGAGTGGGGACATCGTCTGTGCTCTCCAGGTTAGCTGCCGGGGCTGCGGGTCACGCGGCCGGTTCCGGACAGTCAGAAATCATAGGTCAACGACACGCGGGCGGTGCGCGGCGCACCCGGGAACAGGTACGCATCGCCCTGCTGCTCGCCCGCATCGCGCCAGTAGAACTTGTTGAACAGGTTGTCCACCGACACGCGCAACACCGTGCGATGGCCGCCGATCTTCGTCGTATAACGCGCGCCGAGATTGAACACGAACCACGCCGGCACCTGCGCGGTGCCCTCCTCGTTCGCGTTGCGGGCCGCGCTGTACTCGACGCCGCCCAGCACGTTCAGACCGGCCACGCCCGGCACCGCGTAGTCCGCATACAGCGACGCGCGCAGCGCGGGCACGTTGATGACCTGGTGCCCTTCGTAGGCCGGCGAACCCGAATCGTACGCGCGCGCACGAATCGCCGCGACGCTGGCCGTCAGCCCCAGACGCTCGGTCACGCGCCCGGCCGCGCCGAGCTCGATCCCCTGGTGCCGCTGCGTGCCGCGCTGCACGAACGTGTAGCGCTCGCCCGATGCGTCCGGATCGGCGAACTGGAACGGCTTGCTGATCGAGAACACGGCGGCCGTGAGGCTCAGCCGGTCGAGCCAGTCGTATTTCGCGCCGACCTCGATCTGGTGCGATTCGACGGGCGGCAGGAACGCATACGCGTTGGTCGCGCGCACGGGCGCCTGGTCGCCGAGCGACAGCGCCTTGCTGTACGACGCGTACAGCGACAGCACGTTCACCGGCTTGTAGACGAGCGCAACCTGCGGCAGGAACACCGAGCGGTCGGTGTGCGTCGCGTCGCCGTCGAGGCTGCTCCAGCTGCGCTGGCGCAGCAGCACCTCCTTGCCGCCCGCGAGCACCTGCCAGTGTTCGCCGATGCTGATGCGGTCGAGCCCGAACACGCCGTACTGCCACGAATCGAGCTGCGGATACGACGGGCCGGGCGTATTCGGCGACGGTGCGAACGTGACGTCGGGTCCGTAGATGTTCTCGCTGCCGACATAGTCGTACACGGCGGTCGCCATGTGCACGACACGGCGCTGCACGCTCACGCCGAGCGTCAGCTCGTGCCGCAGCGGCCCCGTCGCGAACTTGCCGGTCGTGACGGCACGCAGGTCGTCGTTGCGCCGGTATTCGCCGGGGCTGCGGAAGTCGTACACGTCGTAGTCGCCGTTCGCGCCGAAGAAGAACGGCGACGTCGCGCCGGCCGTGCAGCTCGCCGCATACGAGCAGCCGTACGCGAACGCGCTGTTGTCGTCGATCATCGTGCGGCTGCGGCCGGCGGCGATATACGCCTTCCAGTCGTCGTTGAACTGGTAGTCGAAGCGCGCGTTCAGGTTCAGCGCGTCGGTCGTCACCGGTTTCGCCCACGGCTGCGTGCCGAGCGCCTTCGACGTCGTCTTGACCGACGGCACGACGGTGCCGCCGAGCAGCTGGTAGCCGGGTGCGGAGCGCTGGATCCACTGCTGGAATTCGGCGTTGAGCTGCAGGCTCGCGCGCGGGCTGATGTCCCAGTCGGCGGCGATCGAGCCGAACGTGCGCCGTCCGTTCGTGCCGTCGATGTAGGAGTGCATGTTCTCCTTCGCGGCATTGATCCGGAAACCGAACTGATTGTCGGGGCCGAAGCGGCGGCCGAGATCGACGGCCGCCGACGTCGAGCCGCGGCTGTCGACGCCCCCCGTCACGCTCGCGACGTTCGCCGAACGCTTCGTCACGAAGTTGATCACCCCGCCGGGCGCGACGACGCCGCTGTCGATGCCGGCAAGCCCCTTCAGGATCTCGACGCGCTCCTTGTTCTCGAGCGGCACGTTCTGTTCGCCGGACACCGTCAGCCCGTCGATCCGGATCGCGCTCGCGAGATCGACCGGAAAACCGCGGATCGCAAAGCCTTCGAAATAACCGACCGGCGCATAGTCGTTGACGACCGACGCGTCGTTGCGCACGACGTCGCTCAGCCGCTTCGCCTGCTGGTCGTCGAGCTGCGCGCGCGTGACGACGCTCACCGACGCCGGCGTATCGCGCAGCGGTGCGTCGTCGAGCCCCGCGACGGATGCCGTGCGTGCGCGCAGCGCGTTGCCGCGCTCGCCGCTCACCGTGATCGTCGGCAGCGTCGCGCTGCCGGCCGCGCCGGCGTCCGGCGCCGGCGTGTCGCCCTGCGCCGCGGCGGCCTGGGCCGCGAAAAGTGTGATGCCGACGCCGACACCAAGCCCGACCTTCGCGCGCCGCCGCCGTGCGGGCGACGCTGTTGTTCTATTCACCGTCATTGCTCTGGATGGAAAACTCGCCACTCGACCCTGTCGAAACCCGTTACGAAGCTGCGAAGCGTGCCCGCGACCGGGTCTGCCTCCGCCGGACGCACGCGCCGGCACGACATTCGTCAGACGAACCGGGCGAACCAGACGATCCGGCACGCAAGCGGGCCGCTCGGTCGGGAAGACGCAGGATGGGACATCGGATTCAGGTGACGCACCGGGAACCGACGCTGCCGTCGACCGGTTCGTCGGGGCGTGTCGGGCGGCCGGCTGCATCGCGCGGTCTTGTCATGCGGGGGACGCTTCGAACGCCCCGGTACGGGCGCGACGGTCTGGTGCGCGCCGTTCGCTGGAACGGCGGCGTGCCCGTCGCGCACGACATCGCGGCGCGGCGCGCATTTTACCCCGGGCGGGGCGGGCTGCCCTGGAATCGGGCGAATCGGGTGAATCGGGCGAATCGGATGGGCGGGGAAGGCGGGAACGGGAACCGCGCGATTCGCGCGGCACGGCGACGGTGCCGATGTGCGCATGACTGGCGTCGTGCGCGGCCACCTCGATGACCGGCACCGTCGGGTCACGCGGCCGGAAACCGGAGCGGGAACGTTCGCCCGCTCGCGATCCGGCGGCCGGTCAGAATCCCTGCATCGTCGCGGTCGGGTCGACGACCAGGTGCACGACGCCGTAGATCACCGCGCCGACGAGCAGCGCGAGCACGATCGCCACGAACGGCAGCAACGTGTAGTTGACGTTCGCGAGGTCGGCCGCGTGCGCCTTGCTGTTGCGTACGCCGAAGAAACTCCACAGGACCAGCTTGATCATGCCGAGCAGTTTCATGGTTGTGCTCCTTTTATCGAATCGGTTGACGCTATCGTCGATCCGACCGGCATCCGAAAAAAGAAGCAGTTGCGCGCGCTTTTCGCGCAGCAGGCCGTCTGCGGCCGCATGTCGCAGGGCGCGTCAGCAGTCGAGCACGAGCGGCTCCGACCCTTGCGCGGGCCGCGCGACGCACAACAACGCGCAGCCGGGTTCGACCGGTGCATCGGGTGCCTGCTCGTAGTCGACCGCGCCCGACAGCACGCGCGTCGCGCACGTGCCGCACGACCCGGAGCGGCATTCGGACGGCACGGCCACGCGCTGCCCTTCCGCGAATTCGAGCAACGTGCCGCCGGCGGGCGTCCATGCGGCATCGCGGCCCGTGCGCCGGAATACCACCGGCACGCTCGCGACCTGCGCCCCGGTCGTGCGGGTCGCGCTGCGTGCCACGCTCGACGGCCCGAACGCCTCGAAGCGGATGCGTTCATCCGGCACGTTCAGCGCGCGCAGCCCGTCGTACAGGTCGCGCATGAACGCCGACGGCCCGCACAGGTAGAAGTCGTAATCGTCGAACGTCAGGAGCCGCTTCAGTTGCGCGATGTCGATGCGGCCTGCCTGCGCTGCCGAGCCATCGTGAGGATGGCTGTCGAACCAGTGGACCGACAGCCGTGCGTCGGCGGCCGCGATGCGTGCCAGCTCCGCCGCGAACGGCCGGTCGGCCGCGTCGCGCGCGCCATGCACGAACACCACGCGGCGCGATGGCCGATCGTCCGCCAGCGCGCGGCGTAGCATCGCGATCATCGGCGTGACGCCGATGCCGGCCGACACGAGCACGGCCGGGCGCGGGCTCGCGAGATCGAACGTGAAATGCCCGCGCGGCATCTGCGCGTCGAGCGTCATGCCCGCCTGCGCGCGATCGTGCAGCCATGCCGATACGCGCCCTTCGCGCTTCACGGTGATCCGGTAATGCGTGCCGCCCGGCGCATCGGAGAGCGTGTAGCTGCGGATCGACGGCGCGTCGCTTCCCGGCAGCGCGACGCGCAGCGTCAGGTGCTGCCCGGCTTCGTAGGCGGGCAATGCGCCGCCGTCCACCGGCTCGAAATGGAACGAGCGAATCGCGCGCGCTTCGTCGACGATCTTCGCGATGCGCAGCGGCCGCCATGCGGGTGCCGATGCGGGTGCCGATGCGGATGTCGACGCGGATGCCGATGCCGATGCCGAT
>NZ_WIXR01000014.1:209343-222454 GCF_019425585.1 Burkholderia sp. COPS
ATGCCGATGCCGATGCCGATAGTGATTCTGATGCGGGTGCGAGTGCGGGTGCGATGACCGATGCGGTTGAAGTCTGCACCAACCCGCCCGCCGCACCCGCGCCTGCCGCCATCGCCGCGAACTGCGGCGCACGTTCGACCGCCGACCACCGGAACGGCAACACTGCGCGCATGCGCCGCACTTCCCGCACATGGAACCGCACGACCCGCTGCGCGCCGTCGAACGACGCGACGAGCGGCCCGTCCCACACGATCTCGGCCCGCGCGGCCACAACCAGCAGGTCGCCGTTGTCGAAATCGACGAACAGCAGCCCCGCGCGCGGATCGTGCTGCAGGTTGCCGAGCGTGTTGAAGAAGCGGTTGCCGCTGAAATCCGGCGTCGTCAGCGTATGCGCATCGTCGACGCGCACGAAGCCCGGCATCCCGCCGCGATGCGACACATCCGCGCCACGCGCAGCGCCCGCGTCGGTCGACGTGTTCGCGCTCGCGACGAAGAACGTATCGGCCTGCGCAAGCAGCGCTCGATCGGCGTCGTTCAACGCGTCCGATACGTCAGGCCCGGCGGACGCGCCGGCTTCCCGGGCGACGAACGTCGGCTTGCGTCCCTGGATGTACTTCGCGCAGTTGCCGAAGCTCTGCTCGACCGCGATCGTCAGCGCATCGCCGTCGACCGCGCGCACGACGCCGTTGACACGATTGCGCCGCCGCGTATCGAATTCGATCCCGAGCCCGCCGAGCGGCGCGCCCGGCTGCCACGCGCCGTCCAGCGGATCGCCCGGCAACGCGCGCGCCGCGATGCGCAGCGTACGCGGGTCCGGCGACGTCACGAACCCCGGCGCGCCGGCCCGCAGCGTCGCCCACGGCTGGCCGTTCCCATCGACGCCGCCCAGCACGAAGAACGGCAGTTGCGCGAAGAACGTCCGATGCTGGTCCGGCATGAAACGCCGGATCCCGCGGCGGCCGGCCGAACCCGCGGCCTCCGTCACGCCCGCGCGCTGCTGCACGGCGAGCTCTCCCGCGTGAAACGGCGCGGTATCGAGTTCCCAGCCCGGTACGACGGTGGTCGGGGTGTTCATCGCGTTCTCCGTGGGCAGGCGCGGCTTCGGTGGGCGTTACGCGGCAAGCAGGCCGGCGCGTGTCGTCGGCATCGCAACGAAGCCCGGCAGCGCCTCGACACGTGCCAGCCACGCACGCACGTGCGGATACGGTTCGAGCGACACGCCGCCTTCCGGCGCGTGCGCGATGTACGAGTACGCGGCGACGTCCGCGATCGTCGGCTGCGCACCGGCCGCGAACGGCTTGCCGGCCAGCTCGCGATCGATCACGTCGAGCACTTTCGCGGCCGTACGCTTGGCCGCTTCGTGGTCGAGCTTCGCGCCGAACACGGTCACGAGCCGCGCGGCAGCCGGCCCCGTTGCGATCGGCCCGGCCGCATACGAGAGCCAGCGCTGCACGACGGCCGCGCCGGCCGGGTCGTCGGGCAGCCAGTGCGCGTCGCCGTAGCGCTTCGCGAGGTACACGAGGATCGCGTTCGAATCGGCGATCACCGTGCCGCCGTCGTCGATCACGGGCACCTGCCCGAGCGGATTGAGCGCGAGGAACGCCGGCTCGCGCTGTGCGCCGGCCGCGAGATCGACGTCGACGGTCTGCGAAGGCAGGCCGAGCAGCGACAGGAACAACCGGACGCGATGCGCATGCCCGGACAGCAGGAACGAGTAGACGCGAATCGGCGAAGCAGGCTTGCGGACGGCAGACATGGAAAACACTCCGGAATCTCGCGCCGCCGGGGATCGGCGACGAACACCTGCAGCGTAGCGCTCGCCGTTCGTCGCCAGAAGACGGATAATCGTGGAAACATTATCCGCTCCCATAGGACAATCGACGATGGCCGATCTGCGCGACGTGAACCTGAACCGGCTGGCGGTCTTCGTCGCGGTGGTCGACGCCGGCTCGCTGACGGCCGCGGCCGAGCGGCTCGGCCTGGCGAAGACGGCCGTCAGCACGCACATGCAGCGCCTCGAGTCCGAGGTCGGCGCGAACCTGCTGGTGCGCACCACGCGGCGGCTGAGCGTGACCGACGCCGGGCGGGCGTTCTACGACGCGTGCCGCGACATCGTGCGCGCCGCCGAAAGCGCGCTCGACGCGGTGTCGTCCGACGCGGGGCCGCTGCGCGGCACGCTGCGCGTGAGCGTGCCGATCGACTACGGCGCGCTGGTCGTCGCGCCTGCCGTCGTCGCGTTGCGCGACCGGCATCCGGGCCTCGACGTCGAACTCGTCGCGAACGACCGCGTCGTCGATCTCGTCGCGGACAACCTCGACGTCGCGATCCGCATCGGCCGCCTCCCCGATTCGAACTATCGCGCGGTGCAGCTCGGCACCTACGAGAAATGGCTGGTCGCGAGCCCCGCATTCGTCGCGCGCCACGGGCGGCCGCAGGATACCGATGCGCTCGCCGCGCTGCCGTTCGTGATGCTGTCGACGCTGCCGCGCCCGCATACGCTCGAACTCGAAGACGCGAACGGCGGCACCGCTTCGGTGCGCTGTGTCGCGCACGTCGTGTCGAACACCGCCACCGCGTGCCGGGCGATCGTGCTCGCGGGCGGCGGCTTTGGGCTGCTGACGGACTTTTCGACCGCCGACGACCTCACGGCCGGCCGGCTCGTGCGGCTGCTGCCCGCGTGGCGTTCGGCGCCGGCCGGGATTCACGCGGTGTATCCGTCGACGCGGCTGCCTTCGCCGAAAGTGCGGGCGTTCATCGATGCGATGAAGCAGAGGATCGACGACACGCGGCCGGCACGCAAGACGAAACACGAACGCTAGCGCCCGCCGAATTCCGTTGCGGCTGCGCGCCGCGCCGTTGCCGGCCCGCGCATTCCATTCCTCCGATGTATCGCGACATCCTCGCGACCACGCATCGCCATGCAAGGCGCTCATGCGCGGCATGAAAACTAATCGATTGTTGGCGCCCCGGATCGACGCCGACAATCCGCTGCATGCCCTCTCGTTTGCGGTACGGGCCACTCCCCCTCCCAATCGGCACGTCACGATCCATGAACCATCCAGTCTCCCTCTCCTGCATCGCCGAGGCCCGCACGGCCGCGCCGGCACCGTTCCTTGCCCGTCCCCGCACCTGCGGCGAAGCACTCGTCGACCTGCTCGAACGTTATGGCGTCGAATGCGTGTTCGGCATTCCCGGCGTGCATACCGTCGAGCTGTATCGCGGGCTCGCCGAGTCGTCGATCCGCCATGTGACGCCGCGCCACGAACAGGGGGCCGGCTTCATGGCCGACGGCTACGCGCGCGTCACGGGCCGGCCGGGCGTCTGCTTCATCATCACCGGGCCGGGCATGACCAATATCGCGACCGCGATGGCACAGGCCTACGCGGATTCGATCCCGATGCTGGTGATCTCGAGCGTCAACGCTCGGCGCGAGCTCGGCGGCGGCGACGGCCGCCTGCACGAGCTGCCGTCGCAGCGTGAAGTCTTCGCGGGACTCACCGCGTTCTCGCACACGCTGCTCGACGCGGCCGATCTGCCGCAGGTGCTCGCGCGCGCGTTCGCGGTTTTCGAAAGCGCACGGCCGCGGCCCGTGCACATCGAGATTCCGCTCGACGTGATCGTGATGCCGGCGCCCGCGCTGCCCGCCGCGACACCCGCGCTGCCCGCCCGCCCCGCACCGGACGCCGGCGCGCTCGCGGCGGCCGCGGACCTGCTCGCCCATGCGCGCCGGCCGCTGATCCTGGCGGGCGGCGGCGCCGTGCATGCGGCGGCCGAATTGCGCGAGCTCGCCGAACGCCTGCACGCGCCGGTCGCGCTGACGATCAACGCGAAGGGTCTGCTGCCGGCCGGCCATCCGTTGCTGATCGGCTCCACGCAATCGCTGCCCGCCACCCGCGCGACGATCCGCGACGCCGACGTGGTGCTCGCCGTCGGCACCGAGCTCGGCGAAACGGATTACGACGTCACGTTCGACGGCGGCTTCGCGATCGATGGCCGGCTGATTCGCATCGACATCGATGCGCAGCAGCTGATGCGCAATGCCCGCGCGGAGATCGCCATCGCCGGCGATTCGCGGCTGGCGCTCGGCGCGCTGTCGACCCGCCTGCACGAAAAACCGACGACGCCCCCCGAAGCCGGCTGGGGCGCGGCGCGCGTGGCCGCCGTGCGCGCCGCGATCGCGTCGGGCCACGACGGCCCGGCGCGCGCGCAGGCGCGGCTGATCGACACGATCGTCGCGGCGCTGCCTGGCGTCATCGTCGCCGGCGATTCGACGAGCCCCGTGTACGTCGGTAATTTCACCCACGACGCGCACGCACCGCGCAGCTGGTTCAACTCGTCTACCGGCTACGGCACGCTCGGCTACGGGCTGCCCGCCGCGATCGGCGCGAAACTCGCCGCACCCGCACGCCCGGTCGTCTGCCTGATCGGCGACGGCGGCCTGCAGTTCACGTTGCCGGAGCTCGCGAGCGCGGTCGAGGCCCGCGTGCCGGTGATCGTGATCGTCTGGAACAACCGCGGCTACGGCGAGATCCGCAAATACATGGTCGCGCGCGACATCACGCCGATCGGCGTCGATCCGTACACGCCCGATTTCCTGGCGCTCGCGCGCGGCTTCGGCTGCGCGGCGCACGCGGCCGCGACGCCCGACGCACTGGCGGCCACGTTGCGCGACGCCGTCGCGCGCGCGATCCCGACCGTGATCGAGATCGACGAAGCGACATGGTTCGAGCAGGTGCAGCGATGAGTCGGGCCCCCGATTTCCACTTTGATCCGCCGCTGCGTACCGGGCTTTTCATCGCCGGCGCGTGGGGGTCCGGCACCGACGGCGCCACGTTGCCGATCGTCGATCCGTCGACTGAAGCGGTCCTCGCGCATGTGGCTGCCGGCGGCAGCGCGGACGTCGAGCGCGCCGTCCAGGCCGCGGCCCGCGCGTTTCCCGGCTGGAAACGCACGACGGGTGCCGCGCGCGCGGCCCTGCTCCGCGCGATCGCGCGCGGCGTCGACACGCACCGCACACGGCTCGCGACGCTGCAGTCGTTCAATAACGGCAAGCCGTTCGCCGAAGCGGAGATCGACGTCGCCGACGTGATCGCCACGTTCGACTACTACGCCAGCCTCGCGGAACGCATCGACACCGACGGCGAAACCGAGGTCGCGCTGCCCGGCGACGACCACCGCGCATGGATCCGGCGCGAACCGGCCGGCGTCGCCGCGCTGATCGTGCCGTGGAATTTCCCGATGGTGACGACCGCGTGGAAGCTCGCGCCCGCGCTCGCGGCCGGCTGTACCGTCGTGCTGAAGCCGTCCGAGATCACGCCGCTGCCGGAACTCGAACTCGTCGCGATCGCCGCCGCAGCGGGCCTGCCGCCAGGCGTGCTGAACGTCGTGACGGGCACCGGCCCCGACGTCGGTGCCCGGCTGTGCGCGCATCCGCTCGTCGCGAAGGTGTCGTTTACCGGCAGCACGGCGGTCGGCGCGCAGGTCATGAAAACGGCCGCGGACACGATCAAGGGCGTCGGCCTCGAACTCGGCGGCAAGTCGTCGATCGTCGTGTTCGACGACGCCGATCCCGACCACGCGGTCGAACTGATCGCGGGCGGCGGCCTGTTCAACGCGGGGCAGATGTGTTCGGCGACCTCGCGGGTGCTCGTCGCCGCGCCGCTCGCCGACGACCTGATCGCACGCCTCGCGCGGCGGATCGACGCGACCGTCGTCGGCCCGCCGTTCGCGCCGGGCGTGCAGATGGGCCCGCTGACGAACCGCGCGCAATACGAACGCGTGAAGCGCCACATCGCGCAAGGCCGCGCCGACGGCGCGCGGCTCGTGACGGGCGGCGACGTGCCCGCCGGCCCCGGTTACTTCATCCGGCCCGCGCTGTTCGCCGACGTACCGGCCGACAGCCCGCTATGGCGCGACGAAATCTTCGGGCCGGTGCTGTGCGTCCGCACGTTCGATTCCGAGTACGACGCGATCGCGGCCGCCAACGATACCGAATACGGGCTCGTCGCGACCGTCGTCACGCGCGACGCGGCACGCGGCAAGCGGGTCGCCGATGCGCTCGAAGCAGGCGTCGTGTGGATCAACACGCCGCAACTGATCTATCCGCAAACCTCATGGGGCGGCTACAAGCGCAGCAGCGTCGGACGCGAGCTCGGCCCGTTCGGGCTGGCCGCATTCCAGGAGATCAAGCAGGTCATGATGCCGGCCCGCTGAGGCCGTCCGGCCCATGCGTTTATGTCATGCCGCGCATGCGGATATTTCGTTTGTTGCGGAAATTTGACCTCCCTACAGTTCATCCACACCCCGCGCCGCCGTTCGGCGACCGGCATCGAACCACCCGGCATCGTTCATCAGGAGACGGCCATGCAACACTTCAAGGCGGGCAGAAGGCAGGTGATCAAAACCCTCGGCACGGCACTCGCCGCATCCGCCCTTCCGATGCCGTTCATCAGTACTGCGAAGGCACAGACGAGCAGCTTCGCAGGCAAGACGCTGCGCATCCTCACGTGGTCTGACGATACCGGTGCGGCCGCGCTGCGCAACATCGCGGAAACGTTCAGCAAGCAGACCGGCGCACGCGTGATCGCCGACCGCGCGGACGGCACGTCGGGCATGGTCGCGAAGGTCAAGGCTGCCGGCGAGCGGCCGACCTACGACGTGATCACGCTGGCCGGCGTCGGTGCGGCCGGCCTCGCCGATGCAGGCCTGCTCGCGAAGCCGGACCTGAACCGGCTGCCGAACCTGAAGGACGTCGCGCCACAGTACCGCACGGGCGCAAACGGGTTCGGTGTCGGCTACCTGCTGTGGTCGGACGGGCTGATCTACAACACGTCGACCGTCAAGACCGCACCGGCGAGCTACGAAGCGCTGTGGGATCCGAAATATGCGGGGCGCCTGTTTCTTCCGCCGCCGGAGTGGGCCGAGGCGGTCGATCTCGCGATCGTCGCCGCGAAGCTGGCCGGCGGTTCGCAGCAGAACATCGAGCCGGGCTTCCGCAAGCTCGCGGCGCTCAAGGATCGTGTGATGACGCTCGGCGAAAACCCGAACCAGGTCGCCGACCTGTTCCGCACCGGCTCGCTCGACATCGGCGGTATCTATTCGCCCGCGTTCTTCCCGGACCAGATCCGCAAGCCCGACTACAAGATGGGCGTGACGTACGGGATGAAGGAAGGCTTCGCGACGCAACTGATGTTCACGGTGATTCCGAAAGCGCACCCGGGCGACCTCGACCTGATCCATGCGTTCATCAACCACACGCTCGACGCGGGCGTGCAGGGCCGGATGGCGGCGGACGTGCTGAACGGGCCGGTGAATTCGAAGGCCGTGATCCCGGCGGAAAGCCGCGCATTCGTGCCGTCGCCGCAGCAGATCGCGGAGAAGGCCATCCTCCACGACGACAAGGCGCTCGCCGTCGTTCAGCCGGCGTGGATCAAGCGCTATACCAGCCTCTTCGCGGCCTGACGACATGGCCTCGCTGCCTTCCTCCCGTCACGCGGAACCCGTCGCCGCCGGCCCGGCCGGCGGCGCTTCGGCCGCCGCTGCCGCGCGGCCCGGCGTGCCGGCGTGGCTGCTGCTTGCGCCGATCCTCGCATTCCTCGCGGTGCTCGCGGCGGCAACGCTCACCGTGCTGCGGATGAGCGTCGGTACGCCGGGCGACGAATGGCGCACGTTCACGCTGCAGAACTACGCCGATCTCGCCGACCCGTACTTCATGCACTCGCTGTGGCTCACGCTGCGCCTCGCGTTCCAGAGCATGGTATGCGCGGTGCTGCTCGCGATCCCGGTCGCGCTGGCGATGGCGCGCGCCGAATCGCGGCTCGCGCGGCGGCTCATGCTTGCCGGCGTGCTGCTGCCGCTGCTCGTCAACCTGCTGCTGCAGGGTTACGGCTGGCTCGTGATGCTCGGCCCGGCGGGCCTGCTCAACCGCTCGCTGCTGGCGGCCGGCGTCATCGAACGGCCACTGCAGCTGCTGTACCGCGAACACGGCGTGCTGCTCGGGCTGATCCAGACCGCATTCCCGCTCGCCGTGCTGCCGCTGTCGAGCGCGCTGCGTGCCGTGTCCCGCGCGTACGACGAAGCCGCCGCGACGCTCGGCGCGACGCGCTGGCAGACGCTGCGGCACGTGACGCTGCCGCTCGCGATGCCGGGGCTCGTATCGGGCGCGCTGCTCGTGTTCGCCTACAACGCGAGTGCATTCGCGGTGCCGCTGCTGCTCGGCGGCCGGCGCGTGCCGATGCTCGCGGTGCTCGTGCATGACCAGGTCGCGCCGCTGCTGAACTGGCCGGCCGCGTCGGCCTCGGGTGTCGTGCTGATGGGCGCGACGCTCGTCGTGATGGCGGTTTCCCAGCGCCTCGTGCGCGCCCTGCAACGTGACGAGGTGAACCGATGAATGCCCTTCTGCCGCGAGCACCGCTGCCCGGCCGTCTGAGCCGCGCGACCGGCACCCTCGCGACGCTCGTGCTGTGCCTCGCCGCACTGCCGATCGTGACGATGATCACGATGTCGTTCGGCTCGTCGGGCACGCTCGAATTTCCGCCGCGCGATTTCAGCCTGCACTGGTACCGCGCCGCCTGGCAGACCTTCGTGACCGCCGATGCCGGCAGTGCGCAATCGATGGGTGCCGCGCTGACGACGAGCCTCGTCGTCGCGATCGCGACGATGCTGGTCGCGACTGCGGTTTCGGTACCCGCCGCCTACGCGCTGTCGCGTTATCGCTTCCGCGGCAAGACGTTCGTCGAGCAGCTCGTCGCGCTGCCGATCGTCTATCCGCTCGTCATGCTCGGCCTCGCGCTGCTGCTCGTGTTCAACGCGCTGCCGGTCGAACTCGGGCTCGTGCGGCTCGTCGTCGCGCACGTGATCCTGACGCTGCCGTTTACCGTGAAGAACTGCGCGGCATCGGTCGCATCGATCGGCCCGGAATTCGAGGAAGCCGCGTGCCTGATGGGCGCGAGCCCGCGCCGCGCGTTCGTCGATGTCGTCCTGCCGCTGATGCGGCCGGGCGTCCTCGCCGGCATGCTGTTCGCGTTCATCGTGTCGTTCAACGAGTTCACGGTGACGTTCTTCCTGTACAGCGTCGACACGATGACGCTGCCGGTCTGGCTCTACAGCCGCACCGTGTCGTCGCTCGATCCGACCGTGTTCTGTTTCGCGGTGTTCACCGTCGCGATCGATTTCGCGCTGATCTGGATGCTCGAAAAACTCGTCGGCGACAAGGGCGTCGCGCTCTGATACGCGCACGACTCCGCCCTCGCCCATCCAAGGACTCACCATGACCCAGCTCACCCTTCAGAGCGTGACGAAGCGCTTCCACCACGCGTATGCCGTGGATCACGTCGACCTGTCCGTGCCGGACGGCAAGCTCGTCTGCTTTCTCGGCCCGTCGGGCTGCGGCAAGACCACGCTGATGCGGATCATCGCCGGCCTCGAGACGCCGACGTCGGGCACGATCACGTTCGCCGGCCGCGACCTCACGCACGTGCCGGCCAACCGGCGCGACTTCGGCATGGTGTTCCAGTCGCTCGCGCTGTTCCCGCACATGACGGTCGCGCAGAACATTGCGTATCCGCTGCGGCTGCGCAAGACGGCCAGGACGGCTCAAACGCAGCGTGTCGCGGAGCTGCTGGAACTCATCCAGCTTCCGCACCTTGCCGACCGGCTCGTCACGCAGCTGTCGGGCGGGCAGCGCCAGCGGGTCGCAATCGCACGCGCGATCGCTTCGTCTCCGCGCCTGCTGCTGCTCGACGAGCCGCTGTCGGCGCTCGACGCGAAGCTGCGCGAGGCGATGCAGGTCGAGATCCGGCTGCTCCAGCAACGGCTCGGCATCACGACGATCATGGTCACGCACGACCAGCACGAAGCGATGACGATGGCCGACGAGATCGTCGTAATGGAGAAAGGCCGCATCCAGCAGGTCGGCCGGCCGCTCGACATCTATCGCGATCCGGTCAACGAATTCGTCGCGGATTTCATCGGCCTCGGCAACATCCTGCCGGTCGCGTGCGACGGCGACGACGCGATCGTGCTGCCGGGCGGACAACGGCTCGCGATCCGGCGCGCGCCCGACGCGCCGCGCGCGGACGACGCCGTGCGCCTGCTGATTCGCCCCGAGGACGTGTGCGTGCGCGCGGCCTCGGTCTCGCCGTCCGCACCGAACACGCTCGCCGGCACGATCACGTTCGTGCGCGACGTCGGCGCGTCGATCGAGGCGACGATCGATTGCCGCGGCTTCACGCTGACGGCAGCGACGACGCCGCGCGAAACGCCCGACCTGCACGTCGGCATGCCGGTCGCCGCCGAGCTACCCGCGCATGCATGCAAGCTGATCGCCGCACGCGGCGCCTGATTTCCGGTTCTTTCCCCAGCGCAGCAACAAGGACTCCATCATGAACGCATCGACCCAAGCCCACCGTCTCGTGCGACGCCTGCTCGCCCGCACCGCCCTCGTCTGCACCTGCGCGGCGGGTCTCGCCGCCATCGCGCCGCTCGCACATGCCGACGCACTCGACACGATCGCGAAATCCGGCGTCGTGCGCATCGGCGTGTTCGAGGACTACCCGCCGTTCGGCTCGATCGGCCCCGACATGAAGCCGCAAGGTTACGACATCGACATGGCGGCGCTGATCGGCAAGGCGCTCAACGCGAAGGTCGAGCTCGTGCAGGTCACCGGCGACAACCGAATGGCGTATCTCGCCGACCGCAAGACCGACATGCTGCTGTCGGTCGGCCAGACGCCGGAGCGCGCGAAGGTGATCGATTTCTCGAACGCGTATGCGCCGTACTATCTCGCGGTATTCGGCCCGAAATCGCTCGCCGTGAAAGGCACCGCCGATCTCGCCGGCAAGTCGGTCGCGGTCGCGCGCGGCACGCTCGAGGACCTGAGCGTGAGCAAGGTCGCGCCGCCGAACGCGACGATCAAGCGCTTCGACGATCCCAACGGCGCGATCGCGGCGTTCCTGTCGGGGCAAGCGCAACTGCTCGTGATCGGCAACGACGTCGGCGCGACGATCATCGCGCGCCATCCGTCGATCGATCCGGAGCAGAAGTTCTCGCTGTTCAGCTCGCCCGATCACGTCGGCCTGAACAAGAACGAGCCGCGCCTGATGCAGAAGGTCAATGACGCGATCGCCGGCGCGAAGAAAAGCGGCACGCTGAACACCCTGTCGCAGAAGTGGCTGCACGCGGCACTGCCGGCCGACCTGTGATGCGCGTCGCGCCCGCCCCGCATTCACGACGGAAGGTATTGTTATGACCTACGTGTTCGACTTCAGCGATTTCGGCCTCTACGCCGGCATGCTCGCGCGCGGGATCGGCGTGACGCTCGGCCTCACCGCGGCCTCCACCGCGCTCGGCGGCCTGATCGGCACCGCCGGCGCGTGGGCCGCGCTCGCCGGCCCGCGCTGGGCACGCGCGCTGGTCGCGGCCTACGTCGAGCTGATCCGCAATACGCCGTTCCTGGTCCAGCTGTTCTTCATCTTCTTCGGGCTGCCCGGGATCGGCGTGCACATCGACGAAGCGCAGGCGGCCGTGCTGGCGATGACGGTCAACCTGGGCGCGTATGCGGTCGAGATCCTGCGGGCCGGCATCGAATCGGTTCCGCACGGGCAAACGCAGGCCGCACGTGCGCTCGGGCTGCACGGCCGGCAGGTGTTCGGTCAGGTCGTGCTGCCGCAGGCGCTCGCGAACGTGTACCCCGCGCTGCTCGGGCAGGTGCTGATCGTGATGCTCGGTTCGGCCGTCGTGTCGCAGATCTCGGTGCCCGACCTGACCTATGCGGCGAACTTCATCCAGTCGCGCAATTTCCGTGCGTTCGAAATCTACATCGTCGTGACTGCGATCTACCTGCTGCTGTCGATCGCGCTGCGCATGCTGCTCAATCGCGTCGGCCGCCGTCTGTTCGCGGGCCGCGCGCCGCACGGTGCGGCCGCCGCACCGCGTCGCTCGTGCATTACCCGCTTTACGTGGCGCGCGCGCTCCCCTGAAACCGGCCTCCCGACGGAGCGTGCCCGATGATCGAATTCACCTTCCAGGATATTGCGTGGAACCTGCTGCTCGCCGCGCGCTGGACCATGCTGCTGTCGCTGATCACGTTCGTCGGCGGCAGCGTCGCCGGGTTCGCGCTGCTCGCGATGCGCATCTCGCCGGTGCCGGCGCTGCGCCGCTTCGTGAGCCTTTACGTCGAGCTGTTTCAGGGCACGCCGTTGCTGATGCAGCTGTTCCTCGGTTTCTTCGGACTGCCGCTGATCGGCATCGACGTGACGCCGTGGACCGCCGCATCCATCGTATTGACGTTGAACGCGAGCGCGTACCTGGCCGACATCTGGCGCGGCTGCGTCGACGCCGTGCCGCGCGGCCAGTGGAGCGCGGCGGCCAGCCTCGGCATGACGTGGACGCAACAACTCCGTTACGCGGTGTGGCCGCAGGCATGGAAAATCGCGCTGGCGCCGACCGTCGGCTTTCTCGTGCAGGCGGTGAAGAGCACGGCGCTGACGTCGATCATCGGGCTGACCGAACTCACGAAGACCGGCAACATCATCACCAATGCGGTGTTCAAGCCGTTTCCGATCTACGCGATGGTCGCGCTGCTCTACTTCGCGATGTGCTTCCCGTTGACGTGGTACGCCCGCGTGCTCGAACGCCGCTACCGCGTCGCGAAGGCACGCTGAACCGGCGCCGCGCGCGCCTCATTACGATGCAGGTATCCCCCATGATTTCCATCAGCAACGTTTCGAAGTGGTACGGCCCGTTTCAGGTCCTCACCGACTGCACGACCGAGGTCAGGAAAGGCGAAGTGGTCGTCGTGTGCGGCCCGTCGGGCTCGGGCAAGTCGACGCTGATCAAGACCGTCAACGGCCTCGAGCCGTTCCAGCAGGGCGAGATCCTCGTGAACGGCCAGTCGGTCGGCGACAAGAAGACGAACCTGTCGAAGCTGCGCTCGAAGGTCGGGATGGTGTTCCAGCATTTCGAGCTGTTCCCGCACCTGTCGATCACCGAGAACCTGACGCTCGCGCAGATCAAGGTGCTCGGCCGCGGCAAGGACGAGGCGAACGAGAAGGGCCTGAAGCTGCTCGACCGCGTCGGCCTGAAGGCGCATGCGCACAAGTTCCCGGGCCAG